>CAZUJO010000286.1:0-2752 GCA_964619995.1 uncultured Leptospiraceae bacterium | reverse complement strand
AACCGTTGGTGGTGCCGTACAGAAACTGGCCGGTAGGATCGAGCGTCATAAACTGGCTGTTCGCCGGCTCTGAAGAATCGACAAGGGTTGCGGTACCCAGCACGCCAGAATTCAAGGGCACGCGATAAATGTAAGTGAGTCCTGCCTGGACTGTGTTCATATATAGATCATACCCTGAATGATGAACTTTCACTAGATGCGTGTTTGAGTTCCCGGGACTTACAGATCCGGCAGAAGACAGGAATCCTGTGGTTGGGTTGAACTGAAGCGCAAAGACGCCGTTTGTTGAGTTGTTGGATTGGTACACGTACGGCAGAGTCGGGTGAATGTCGGTTCCAATGCCGCTTCCGCCCATCGCCACGGAATTGACCAGAGTCAGCGCGCCGGTTGCAATGTTAATAGAAGCCGACTGATAGGTGCTGTCTCCCGCGCTTACGAAGAATACGAATTTACTGTAAGGGAGACTGCGCGGCGCATGCAGGAGCCAGACAGACAAGGCCTCTCGATCCAGCTCGTTTGATGTCAGCGATAGGGCACCCGTGCAGCCCGCAAAAGGCGCAGTTGCGAGAAAGAAGCACGCAAAAACAAGTCTTCCGATGCGTGCGCGCATAACCTGGATTAAGAGACGGCAGGAATGATCCGCAACTAAAAAACAATTTCAACCGGGTGAGGCCAAAACTAGTGCTGCCCGACGCGGGCGTAATAGCCGTTATTCGTGGCCAGGCCGAGCACATGTCCATCATTCTGGTCAAGGATAAAGGCGTGCTGAACATTGCCATACCCGCCGTCAAAAACAGCGCGGCACTCTGGCACGGTTGGATACGCAGGACTGAAACCCTTTTGAATCCACAAAGAGTTGTCGCGCATCAGAACAGACGCAGATTCTCCGGAAGCCGGCTCGCGGTACTCACCGGCAAACCGCTGTAATTCGGATTCAGGTGAAACAGACTGACGAAACACAAACAGAGGAGAACTCTCGCCTGCAAGTTCAGTAGCGAGAAATCCAAGCTTGGCCTGGATCCCGACCAGAACTCCCATTGTATCTTCTTCATATTTTGGAGGATCACCCAGATAGAAAAGCGCGACGTTGCTGCGCGGAAAGATCTGCAGCCATGCAGCAACTCCGTTGGCCCCTCCAACATGATAGAATTGAACGATGCCCCGCGGATCACGGCGCACTCTCCAGCCGATCCCGTTGTAGTCCTGGAAATCGGCGGGCGGCGCATAGATCTGATTCTGAAGCATTGCATCGATCGTTTCGGACCGGAGAACACGGCGCGTGTTGTGCGCGATGCCGCGGCGCAGAAAGAGCGACGCGAATTTTCCCATGTCGACGACGTTGGTCATCACGCCGTAAGCGCCCGATGATCCAGGAAGCATGCGCGAGTCTGTCATGTCAGCCGCAGCGTAGACTTCCTGCTCGATCAGATCATTTATGGATTTATGCGTCTTCTTCTTGAATGCTTCGCCCAGAAGCTGGTAACCCAGGTTAGAATAACGGAACTGCACTCCGGCGGGCGCGGTCTGCGGAGAAATCGGAAAATCAATCTCTGGATGATGAATCATCTCAGGGGGAACGTAGTAGCGCAAGTCCGGCATACCCGATGAATGAGAGAGAAGATGGCGCAGCGTCACTGCCGGCGATTTGTACTCGGGTCGTTCGATATGAAGGCCGGGGAACACATCGTTCAATCGTTCATCAAATCGCACGAGACCCTTTTCCTGAAGGCGGGCGGCGGCCGTCGCGGTGAAGATCTTCGTGATTGAACCCACAGAATACAATCTGGAAGGCAGGGCGTTGATGTAGCGGCTGTAGACGAGCTCATCGCCGCGCACAATGCCGACGGTCATACTATAGAAGACACCCTTTGCAATGTGGTAGTTGATGTAGGCTTCGAGATCCCAGGACAGCGCTTTGATTTTTTCTTCGTCCACGTGGATCGGAGGCGGGACGCGCACGGGCTCCTCGCTTGTCGAGCAGCGGCAAAGGGCAATCAGAAGGATGGAGAAGAGGGCGCGCAACATGGATGACGGTTTGAAAATCGGCAGGGCCCTCCGCTCATGTCAAGCGAGGACCGTCCCAAATTAAAAAAACCGTCATCTTTGTTTCAATCAGGTCGACGCACGGATGCGGCGCACCTGCAGAAACGCGCCGACTAAAAACAGCAAAAACAGAACTCCTGTGGCAGCCTTTACCAGGGGCTCTTCCCCGCTCGCAGCGATGGGCGACCCATACGGCAGACGGGTGAAGGCTTCCGTAATCGCTGGAATCAGGTGAAAGAGGAACGTCGCGGAGTAACCGATCGTCTCGACATACAACGAGGCGCCCCCGAAAAAAGCCCCGCGATCTGCTGCAAAAGCGGCGCCGAGAACAGCAAGGGTAATGAGCGCCAGCACATGAGCTTTGCCAAAAACAGCGCCATGCTGGTAAATGCCAAGAGCGCTCAGGCACGTAACAATCGTTGCAATTACATAGACCTTGCCTGCCGTGCTCTCAAAAGAAATCGCCTTATCGCGGATCAGGCAGAGCGCGCCCGATCCGAGCGCAAAAAGGCTGATCAAGAGGTGGAAAATACCGAGGGGAATCAGTCCGTAGTACATAGAATGTTGTGCCTCCAGGGACTGAGAGTCACCTCCCCTTCCCGGAAGCACAAGCAAATTCAGCGAACGCGTCTCAGAATCAGTTGAATTCCTTCACGACTCGCGCCGGGCAAGTGAAGCGGTCCTTCGCGTCGGCTTTGCAGGGAGCGAA
>CAZUJO010000285.1:0-5344 GCA_964619995.1 uncultured Leptospiraceae bacterium | reverse complement strand
AGCGGCATCAAAGCCACAATCACTCCCGCCACGGGGGAAGGCAGTCCCTGAAATGAAGTCGGGTCGTGTGCGACGTTGAATCGCGCGAGACGATAGGCGGCACAAGCCGGATAAATTGCCGCAAGCGCCATTCCCAGGGGAAGCGTAATCCCTTCGAGCACAGGATTGACTGCGCGAAGCACAAAAGAATACATCACAACGGCCGGAGCAATGCCGAATGCCGTTAGATCGGCGAGACTGTCCAGCTGAGCGCCGAGGTCAGACTGGGCATGCAGCAGACGCGCCGCATACCCATCGAGTCCGTCGCAGAGACATGCGAGAAGAATCAGTCCGCAGGAAAGAGCGAGCGACCCCTGTGCATCCCCTTCCCGCGCGGAAAACAAAATTGCAAAAAAACCCAGCGTAAGATTCCCGAGTGTGAAGAGATTCGGGACCCAGTTCAATCCGGCTCGTATGTTCATTGGCTCTGAGTTCTTCTGTCCGATACAGCAAATTCCACAACATCTTTTTTCCCGGACCGGAACAGAAAGTAGCCGAGCGAAGCGATCATCGCTCCGTTATCCGTGCAGAGAACGCGCTTTTCGGGATATCGCAGTTCAAAGCGTTCCTTTTCTGCGCACACTTCAAGAGACGCTCGCAGCGACGCATTGGCAAGCACGCCCCCGCTCGCAACCACGCGGCGAATGCCCGTCTTCTCGACCGCTCGTTTGAGCATTCTTGTTACAAGTTCGAAACAGACCGTCTGAAAATCCCGGCAGATTCTCTCCGGCTTTTCGCCGAGCCTGTGCGCTCGGATCACCGCGGTCTTGATTCCGGAGAACGAAAAGCCCAGGCCATGCTCATCGCGCAAAAGCCTCGCGAAGATCGGAGGTCCCTGATCGACAGAGCCTCCGGCGCATGCCTCGACCGAGGGACCTCCTGGATAAGAAAGCCCCAGCACCGATGCTGCTTTATCAAATGCTTCCCCGAGCGCATCGTCTGTTGTATCCGCAATCTGTTCAAGATCACCGGGACCGCGGACAATGAAGATCGCAGAATTGCCGCCAGACAACAGCAGGCCGAGAAACGGGTAATCCAGAGGTCGGCCCGCGTCAAGGGCCGCGGCATAGAAATGTCCTTCGAGATGATCGCACGTAACGAGCGGCGTGCCCTGCGTGAAATGTATAGATTTTGCAAGGATTCCCCCGATCATCAGAGACCCGACCAGGCCCGGGCGGTTCGTCACCGCACAGTAGTCGAGATCCGCCGGGCGGACCCCGGCCTGGGCCAGCGCTTCCGCAAATACATCATTGATTCGCTCCAGATGGGAGCGGCTTGCGATCTCAGGCACCACGCCGCCAAACCGGGCATGTTCTTTGATCTGAGAATAAATCACGCAGGACTTCTGCACGAGGCCGTCCTCAACGACAGCCACGGAAGTCTCATCGCAGGACGTCTCGATGCCCAGTCCGATCATGAATGCCGCTTAACGGGTGCGCGTCTGCCTGACAATTTCGATGGCGCGCCGCAGCTGCGGATCCACCTCCGTGTCCGGATCCGGTTCCCGCACGCCGTATTCGCGCTTCAACAGGATGCGGACGATCTCCGGACGCAGAACGATTCCGTCTGCGGCAAGTTTCGCGCGGAATCTTTCCGCAGAATCACTGCGGTACTCCGGGTTTTCCTTGATGAAAGCGTCGATCAGCTTTTTCTCTTCCATGGCGCCAATGTATACGGATTCCTGCGGCGTGGGCGTGAGGTCCGGAATCTCCACATCGGGCTTCAACCCGACGCCGTGGAGCGAACGATTTTTCGGCGTATAGTAACGCTGTGTGGTTACGAGCACCGCGGTCTCATCCGGAAGCGGACGAAACACCTGCTGCACAGAGGCCTTCCCGAACGTTTGTTCACCCACAAGAACCGCCCTGCCGTAGTCCTGCAGGCAGCCCGACATGATTTCCGAAGCCGATGCGCTGCCGCGGTTCACGAGAATCACAACCTTCATCTTGTCGGGAACCACTCCGGTTTCGCCTTCTACCGAGAACTCTCGCTGCTCGGTCCGGCTTTTTACGCGGTAAACAATATCTCCCTTCTTCAAGAAGTAGCCGGATAACGTTCGAGCCATGTCCACGTGGCCGCCCGTATTGTTTCGCAGATCAATGATCACGCCGGCCGCTCCGGCTTTGGCGAACTCTTCCAGTCCTTTGCGAAACTTCTGCACGGATCCAGAATCCTCACCGAAGAAGGACTGCAGACGGATGTATCCAACCTTGCCGTCAGAGATCAAGGCCGTCTTCACGTAATCGACCTGAATGACTCCGCGTTCCACACGGACCGGGAACGTGGTATTTCCGCGCTGAATCCCCAGTTCTGCGATTGTGCCGGGCTCTCCTGTAATCATCTCTGAAAGACGATTCGTTGCCACATACTTAGTATTCTGGCCGCCGATGCTGATGATCCGGTCGCCGGATTGAAGCCCCGCTTTCTCGGCCGGGCCTCCCTTCATGGGAGCCACAATAAGGGGATAGCCGCCCTGTATTGAAATCTCCACACCGATGCCGACGAGATCGCCGCCTTCATTGTGATTGAATTCTTTCTGCTCTTCGCGGTTGAGGAAGCGGGAGTACGGATCGCCCGTGGCCTCGAGCATTCCCCTTACAGCGCCTTCAAAGAGTTTGCTTCGCGGCACGCTGTCCACGTGGTAATTTTCAATCAAGTAAAGCACCTGCTGCAGAATGTTCTGATACATGTGCGATGCTTCGATCTGCGACTGATCGTCTTTCTTGTCCGATTTCTCGGACCTTGTTTCTGCGAACGAGGGCGCGAATGTAAGACAGAGCAGGACGAATGCCGCGGACTGGTTCCCTGAAAAGCGAATCCGTTTCATTGTTTCTCTCCGGCATTCAGGGCTTTGTAAAGATCCGGGTTGCGCGTGCGAACGATCTCGAGAACCTGATCGCACTTGACCCGTTTGCTGCGGCAGGCGAATTCAAAGATCTGCCGGTCTGTCAGCTTCGCATACTCGCTGTTCAACGGAGCCTGAAACCGGAGAGCCGTGAATTCCTGAATCACCCGGTCTGCATCCGACTCGGTCGGCTTTGCGTAACACGCAAGGAGCAACAGCAGCGGCAAGAATCGTTTCATTTTTCCTCCCCTACGCCCACAATCGCGGCGAGTTCCGTTATCTGGCGAATGGACTTCAGCTTCACACCTTTGGATGCGGCCCCGTCCTTGCCGACCTCTTTTGCGGCCGATTCGGCAAGGACGACCGTGGTATACCCCAGGCCCGTCAGTTCACGGACGCGCGAACCTACAGCGCCCGGGCTGCGAAGCTCGCCTGTAAGGCCGACTTCTCCAATAAATGCAAAACCGGGCGGAACAACAATCTCCCGGTAGGATGAAAGGATCGCAGCGCAGATGCCCAGATCGAGGCCCGGATCGTCCGAAGACAACCCGCCCGCCAGATTCGCAAAAAGATCGTATTCGGACAAACGCATTCGCAGATACTTTTCAAGCACCGCGGCGAGGAGAATCAACCGGCGGTTGTCGAGTCCTTCTGCCATGCGGCGGGGAGGACCGGCATAGCACCGGGAAACGAGCGCCTGGACTTCGGCGCAGATCGACCGCGACCCCTCTTGGATCACCGAGTACACACGGCCGGGCGCCGCGCTCTCATCGCGGTGCGGCGCGAGACTGGCCGCTGCAGAAAGGCCGGCGCCGGTCATTTCAAAGAGAGCCACTTCGCCTACCGGACCGAATCTGTTCTTCACCGCGCGCAGGATTCGATAATGTTTCAAACGATCGCTTTCGAAAAGAAGCACTGTGTCCACCATGTGCTCGAGAAGCCTGGGGCCTGCGATCGCGCCGTCTTTTGTGATGTGACCGGTGATGAGAATCGGGATGTTGTGTGACTTGGCCGTCTCCATCAGACGAAACGCGGCCTCGCGGAGTATCGCAGGAGATCCAGGCGTCACTCCTGCCGACTGAACAGTCTGTATGGAATCGATCACGGCGAGCGCCGGCCGGTTCTTCGCAATCTGATCCGTGATCGTTTCGAGATCCGTTTCGCGCGATACCTGCACACGGGCGGACAACACTCCAAGGCGCGAGGCGCGAATGCGGATCTGAGAAGGCGATTCTTCGCCCGAAAAATAGAGCATCTCACCTGGAAATTTCCGCGCAATCTCCAGCACGAGCGTGCTTTTCCCGACCCCCGGCTCGCCTCCCAGAAGAACAAGAGCGCCGGCCACAAGACCGCCGCCGAGAACTGAATCGAGATCCGCAAGCCCGGTCGTTGTGCGGACCACTTCCTCATTCGCTTCGTTCAGTCTTTCGAGAGCCGCGGGTTTTGCGGGAGAAGAACCGCGCGCGGGCATCTGGCTGACCACCGCTTCGCTCATCGTATTCCATTCACCGCATGTGCTGCATTTGCCTTCCCAGCGCGATGAGCGGGCGCCGCAGGAAGAACATTCATATGTTTTGCGCAGTTTTTTCTCAGCCATTGAAGTCCGGATCCAGATCGTCGAACCGGTTGATCTCCGGACGAAATGCCAGACGGAAGCTGCCCACCGGACCGTTCCGATGCTTGGCGAGAATGATCTCTGCTTTGCCGCGATTCTCCATGGCAACAGGATCGTTGGGATCCGGATTCAGTTCTCGATGAATGAACATGACAATGTCCGCGTCCTGCTCGATCGCGCCGGATTCGCGCAGGTCAGAAAGCTGCGGACGCCCGGCATCGCCTTTGCGCGATTCCACGGATCGGTTCATCTGCGAAAGCGCCAGAACCGGCGCATCGACCTGTTTCGAGAGCTGTTTGAGCGCGCGCGAAATCGACGCGACTTCGAGCTGACGGCTCTGGCGCCGCGACGCCGAGTCATTCAAAAGCTGCAAGTAATCCACAACAATCAACCCGAGCGATCTGCCCTCACCCTTGAGCTGCAGATGAAGCTTGCGTGTAATCGCAATCGCTTCCAGGAGCTCGAGGTAGCCCGATTCACAGAGATGCAGCGGAGAATCAAAAACACGGCTCATCGCGGCCATGAAGGTGGGCATCTTGCCTTCCATCTGCCCCCGCTGAAAATCGCTGTGATTCATGCCGGACTCAGAACACATGAGTCGACCCAGGAGCTGATTTGCGCTCATCTCGAGGGAGAAGATCAGAACCGGCTTTTTTTCGCGGATCGCAACGTTTGCCGCGATGTTCATCGCCAGCGTGGTTTTACCGGCCGACGGGCGCGCTGCGAGAATGATCAATTCGCCGCCCTTCAGGCCTGACGTCATCATATCGAATTCACGGAAATGCGTGCGAAGGCCGGACAGTCCTCCGCGCGCGGCAACGAGATGCTTGACGTGTTCCTTGAAC
>CAZUJO010000284.1:0-5351 GCA_964619995.1 uncultured Leptospiraceae bacterium | reverse complement strand
TCCCTGAATAGATGGCAAGTCCTGCGAGAGGAATCAGAAGAACGCTGGCGTAGCGAACTACAGAATAGCCGTCTGCTTTCAGAAAATCAGAAAATCGATCCAGAGCCTGCGACCATTTCTCCGCGGCCGTAAGTTCCGCCGGCGCTGAAGCGAGCGCCGCGGCCAGTTTGTTTTGAAAGCGCTTTTCATCCAGGCGGCCGGCGGCAAGGGATCCGAGCGTGGACTTTAAACGACCGTCGAGCGAGCGATGCGCGCGGTATTCGCGCGCCAGGGACGCATCTGCAGGTTCATGGCCTTCGAGGTCGACCGCCCCGCTGTTTCTATTAAACCATGTCCGCAAAGTAGTCGTCTCCTTTTCCGTCACGCACGATGGACCGCTTCAAGAGCTCTCTGGCCTTGAACAGCCGGCTTTTCACCGTGCCAACGCTGATGTGTACAAGATCGGCAATCTCTTGATAGGACAGGTCGTCGTAGTATCTCATGAGGAGAACCTGCCTGTACTTCTTATCAAGCTTGTTGATCTTTTCTATAAGATAGCGTGATTCTTCCGAAAGTTCATGATTTTTTGAAATACTTACCCGCTCATCGGAAATCAGGGGAACCATTTCGATGGAATCGGAATCAATGCGCCGGCGCTTGCGCACGGAATCGTGGCATTTGTTGATCACGATGCGATAGATATAAGTATATATGCCGCTCTCCCCGCGGAAATTGGCCAGGGAGCGATAGGCCATAATCAGGGCTTCCTGAACGGCATCCTCCGCGTCCTCCATGTTTCCAAGAAGGGCCTGAGCACGGCGCAACAGCCGTGTCTGGTAAGGAACGATCAGATCCAGAAAAGCGCGCTGATCGCCGCCGGCCGCCTTTCGGATCAGTTCGACTTCGCGCGCACGACCGTCCATTCGATCAAGTTTCCTTCTGCGGCTTCGTAAAGATCATGCTGCCGACCAGCATACAGGTGCCCGCGACAATGAGAGCGTCGGCAATGTTGAACGTCGGCCAGCTTGGCCATGCAAGCCAGGCCAGGGGACGCACCGGCTCGCGAAAGAAAGGCAGGCTGAAAGACAATGCGTCGTAGCCAGGCGTCCATCCAAACCAGATGCATTCCACGAAATCCACAACGCCGCTTACATGATTCGGTCTCGGGCCAAATGAAAACACCCAGCTGCCGGTTTCGAGGGACTTGACGAACATCTTGTCGATGAGATTTCCAACGGCGCCGGAAAACACAAAGAGCCAAGCAGTCGACGGACCGAAATCAGGATTGTGGAGACGATAGAAGACCAGAAAGATCACGGCAAATAGGCTGATAAACAGACCCATTACGGGAGCCGTCGGCCCGCTTCCAAAAACAAAGCGGTCGTTGAACACCAGACTCAGCTTTACCAGTCTCCCGTTTTCGCCCAGAAGGTTGATTTGCTGCACGCCATGGACGAGCATTTGAGCCTTTTCAGGAATTGCGTTTTCAAACTGATGCTGCGTGAGACGGAATGAAAGTACGTCCGTAATCCAGAGCTTGCTTGCAAGATCCACGATTACGAGCAGAAGGAAAATTCCAATCCACATCTTCGGATAAACCGAAAGCGCGGGACGGGGAAAACTGAAAATGTTCTTAATCTGTTCCATGATTTATGCCGGCAAGTTAGAGTGATCAGGCCTTTGCCATACGAGCGAGATCCATATTCATCATCACGTTCGTACTGTGCAAAGAGAGTATGTAAAGAGCGTCGAGAGGTTCGTGACCCAGGCTTGCAAGAGTCGTATCGATCGTCGCATAACCGAGGCCCGACCCGCCGTCCGATGTGTCCATGTGGTTCATAAAGAACTCGTGTTCGGTGCCCGCGTCGCGGTGCTTTTTGAATTCTTCGCGCTTCGCGCGGATTCGCTCAAGGTCGCGATTCAAGATGGGGGCTGTATTGATGACTTCAATCCAGAGGTGCGGCGGCTTGACCGATGCGCGAAACTCAACATACACCCGCTTGCCGCGAACGTCGCGAAACAGGTTGCGATAGTCCCGGGTTTTCTTCATCGCCTCTTTTTCTTTCTCCTGAACCGCAGGCGTGCGCTCCTGATTGCGCAGGTTGATCCACATGGCTTCCTGATTGAGAATGTCGCGCAGATGCGTCTGCGCGCCGTTGATCAGCTCGGGATGATGGTCCAGGAATTCGTTATAGGTAGCAGCATCCGCGCAGATCTCTTCCATGCGCTTTTCCGCAGCCAGGTCTTCCATGCCTTCCTTGCGGAAATGCTCTCGAATCTTTCGGCGAATCAAGAGATACTTGTGGTTCGCCTTGATCGCGTTCTTGCAGAGTTCATCAAGAACGGAGATGATGAGCGGAATCTGAGCCTGATTTTCCTCGGGAACGAGGGAGTTCAAGCGGTCCATGATGAGCTGGCGAGCCTTCCGGGTCCACAGTAGGATCCGAATCCTGGGTGAACGCCGAATCTCCGCCGCCATGGCGCAGAGTCCGCCGGAATGGGCCTTTGTCAAGGGAAAAGGCATTTCTGCTTGTCTTCCCACCCTCGCCGCTTTTGTTGAAATGGATGATTGCTACGGCAGACAACCGCCTTTCCGAACTGCAGAAACTCGAGCGTGAATTCAGGGAAATCCCTTTTGAGGCCATCCTCAAGCAGGACGTGCTTCGCCTTGGCCTGGCATTTGAAGAGGATTCCCTGAAGGGCGCTGCGTTCAAAGCCAAAGATTACTTTATTTTTACATTCGATCATGTGCCCCTCTCCGAACAGGATGCGGGAATCCGCTTCCGCGTGCCGGAAGAGATTCGCATCGAAGGCGGACCGTTTGCTCTTCTCCCAACGGTGATCTCGGTTCGCGTGAGTCCAGACTCGCCTTACATTGTGCGGGGAACAGAATCGGGTCCGGCCCTGTTTCTGGGCGAAGAGAAGATCGGACACGTGGCATTCCCGCCCGTGCCGCCCTGGTATGACCGCAAAACGTCCGCCGGAAAACTTCCGGGCGAAATCGCCCCCGTGATCGAATGGGGATATCTGATCTACCTCACTGCGTTTCGCAACTGCCAGTACTTCGGAAAAGATGAAGAGTGCGCCTATTGCGATATAAATCACAACTATCGTCAGCAGAAGCATGAAGGCCGCCCGTATACAGGCGTCAAAGATGTCTCTGACATTCTCGAAGTGCTTTCGTGGATTGCGGAAACAGACAAAGACCGCACAGCAAAGGCCTACACAATCACCGGCGGAAGCGTAACCTCGCAGCTGCGCGGCAAAAACGAAGTCGATTTTTATCTGGAGTATGCATCCGCGATCGAATCAAAATTTCCGGGACGATGGATTGGCAAGATCGTAACGCAGGCCTGGGAAAAGGAAGAAGTAAAGAAATTTAAAGATGCAGGCATTCGCATCTATCATCCAAACTATGAGGTCTGGGACCCGGAGCTTTTCCGAAAAATCTGCCCTGGCAAGGAACGCACCATCGGGCGCGATACCTGGATCCGCCGCATTCTCGACTCTGCGGAAATCATGGGACCGGAAAACGTGATTCCGAACTTTGTGGGCGGCGTGGAAATGGCAAAGCCGTTCGGGTTTACAAACGTCGACGATGCCGTGCGCTCCACAGCCGAAGGGCTCGACTTCTTCATGAGCCACGGAGTGGCGCCCCGCTTCACTACATGGTGTCCCGAACCGTATACAACCCTTTCCACGCTTGCGGAGCAGACTCCGCCGCCTCTCGAGTATTTCTGCAAGCTTTTGACTGTATGGAAGCAGACGCATGAGAAATACAAACTGCCGGTTCCGCCTGGATACGGCGAACCCGGCCGGGGCCGCGCCGTATTCTCAGTCAGCGCATTTATGGACATCATCGGCTATACGGGCCGCAGCTAGACGTTACGCGGCATCAGGCCGCAGAATTCATCAGGTGAATGGCCGCCAGCTCCTGATCCGACAGAACCGGTCCGCGCGGCTTTCGAAAAACCAGAGCGCCTCTTTCGCGCACGCGTTCGAGGAGCGGCGTGACCGGGAACAGCGACTGCGACGATCCGCGCGCGGCCACAAACCGGATCGATTCCTGATCGAGGCGAAACAGGCGCACAAGATTCAGTTCCAGCTCGCGCAGACGCCGCACCGGGGCATACTCACCGAGAAAAAAAGCCATCAGGCAGAAAGAGGGGAATGCGGAGCGTTCAAGCGCGCCGGGTTTGATTCGCGCAAACGAAACGCTCTCAACCTCCGGAAAGTTCTCGAGCAGTACGCCGAGTATCTTTCTCCACGACGGGTGCATCTCCGCGCGAAAAACGCAGCGTCCGCCGCTTGCGGGATTTCTTCCTCTGAGTTCTGGTATATCCAGTGCATTCATACATCCTCCGGGCCCGAGGGCCTCTTGATTCAGGATGGTATGGAATGTGTGAGTCGTTCCGTTTTTTCTCCAATCAGATCGACCGCAAGGCGCAGGAGATCCGCCACATTCTTGTGATCGGCGCCTGGAAGATTTTCGCTGAGAAACCGCCGATATTTTCGTGCGCCCGGCGCACCGTGAAACACATTCAAGAGATTCCTCGCAACCAGGTGAGCGGCATCGGTCGTTTCTTCTATATAATCGATCATGCCTTCCACAAGCTGGCGCGGAGAAACCTCGGGCGCAGCCCCGCCGGTTCCGCGAACGGCAGCGAGGACAGAATCGACTCCGGAAAAAAGCATGGGATTATCCCGCACAGCCCGGCCGATCATCACGCCATCAAACTCGGACAGAAGTTTCTGCGACTCCTCGAGAGTCGCAATGCCGCCGTTGATTTCAAAAGCGAGACCCGGGAAATCAGACTGCAGGCGGCGGACTATGTCAAAGCGCAGCGGAGGAACGGATCGATTCTCTGCTGGCGAAAGACCGGAAAGAATTGCGATGCGCGCGTGCACAATAAATCGGCGGCATCCCGCGTCCGCAAGCCGCTCTACAAACTCGCGGAGGGCGTTGTAATCGGGCTCTTCTCGGGTAGCGGCCGGCGAAATTCCAATCCGATGCTTTACCGTAATCTCGGCGCCAGACTTTCGCATAGCCGTCACAATGCGGGCAACAAGACCCGGTTCGGCCATCAAACATGCGCCAAATCCGCCCTTCTGCACGCGCTCGCTCGGGCAGCCGCAGTTCAGATTGATTTCTGAATAGCCCATATCCACAGCGATGCGGGAGGCCGTCTCGAGTTCATCTGGATCATCTCCGCCAAGCTGCAAAACGAGCGGATATTCCAGCGCAAGATGCGCAAGATAGCGGCGCGCGTCCGACAGCACGGCGCGGCTGTGCACCATCTCTGTATAGAGATGCGCGTCCCTGGACAGAAAGCGCAGCATCCGCCGGAAGTGCTGGTCGGTCACTTCCATCA
>CAZUJO010000283.1:0-5352 GCA_964619995.1 uncultured Leptospiraceae bacterium | reverse complement strand
TTTGATTTCAAAATCCGTGCAGTCTCCCGAGATGAGCAGATCGACTCCCAGCGCTTTCGCGGCAGCGAGGACGGAGGCCGGGTCTTTCATTTCTGGATCGATGCGTGCGCGTTCCTCGGCGAATCGCGTGTAAGGAATCACCTCAAATCTTCCCGATAAGAAGAGTTCGGTTTCGGCGATTTCACGATACAGATCGCCAGGCAGAATACCCTCCGGATTTTGCGCCGTTCGATCCGCATGGACTCCTGAATCACTCAACACTTCATCACTGAGAACCAGCGGAGGGAGAGTATCCGAACCGGGTGAAGGATCGGGCCGCCGCAGCACGCTGTCTGAATAATCGCCGTCGGGAATGATGTCAAACTCCCCCATCTTCGCAGAGTTCTGAAACGGCAGAAGAACGATCTTGATCTTTTGAAATCCGGGCGCAGGGGGCGCATAGCCCTCCCTTGTGATCGATTCCTGTTTCGTTGTCAGCGCGCCGCAGGAGAGCAGAAGAAAGAGCGGAGCAATTCCGCTCCATCTCTTACTGTGCGCGGATGATTTTTTCAACCAGATCGCGCATCGCATAGCGCAACAGCTTGCCGCCCGATGATTGAAGAACCTTCACGTCCGATCCGCCCTGCGAGAGAAGAAATCCCGTGGAGGTCGATGTGTCGGTGCGGCGGTTTTCGACTGCGTCCGCCTGGATGATCTTCCCTTCCGGAACGGAAACGAGGCGATAGTCGATACCGGATTCTACGATGTATTCCTTCGTGTTGTGCGAACCGAGAATTCCCAGGAGCAGACAGAAACCGGAGTCTGTCTGGCGCACTTCGAAATTCGTAAGGCTGCCGGTCAGAAAATATTCCGCGCCGAATTTATCTTTTAGAATTTGCAGCTTCTCCGTCGTCACTTTGTCCTGAGCGGATATCACGCTCTCCACAAGCGAGGGCTCGATGACTTCAAAATAGCCTGACTGGACCATCAGCGAAGTCAGCTGCGCCGTCGCCGGAGCCACCAGATAGGATCGGTCCGTCAGGTTGCGAAAGTTCACAAGCGCAACTTTCCGGCGCACAGTTCCCGGCGGCGCTTTCGTGACTTCAACCTTTTCATCTACGTTCTCGTAGCGCGTGGCCTGCGGGGACGTGCAGGAGACAAAACCTGCTGCCATAAAGAAGGCCGTCGCAAGTCCCGCCCCCAGTCTCTTCGCAATGATTTCCTTCATAAGATCACCCCAGTCTTGGACGCCTCTTTCGTTTTACGGTTCACCGATAGAACACGGCCGTAATAAAATATCCGAGAATAATCACGAAAAGGAAGGACACGACGACGGCCTGACGGACGGCAATGCCCACGCCAATCGCCCCGCCGCTCGCCGCAAGGCCCTGGCGGCAGGAGATCGTCGAAATCGTCAGGCCAAAAACCAGCGACTTGAGCTGGCCGACCCATACGTCTTTCAGGCCGGTCTTGGTCAAAAGCGCGTCATACACGGTCTGAAAGTAGACGGAAAAATCGACGCCGAGCTGGGTTTGAGCGACCAGCCCGCCCCCGAGGATGCCCAGGAGCGTTGCGTAGATGGAGAGAACGGGAACCATCAGACTGAATCCGAGAATCCGCGGCATGACCAGGTAACGCACCGGATCAATGGACATCACTTCCAGGGCATCGATTTCTTCGGAAACGGTCATGGTTCCGATCTCGGCAGCGATCGCCGACCCCACGGAAGCAGCCAGAATCAGCGCCGTCATAAACGGGGACATTTCCCGTGTAAGAGTTACTACAATCACCTGCCCGATCAGGTCCTGCTGGCCGAAGTCTTTCAGGGCAAGGCCTGTCTGAAGGCTGAAGATCATCCCGGTGAAGGTCGCGACGACGCTTACGACCGAAAGGCTCTTGAAGCCGGAGACATACATCTGACGGACGACTTCGCCGCGCTTGAACCAGGCCCAGGGCAGCTGCAGGATGGAGCGGAACAGAAGCAGGAGCGTTTCGCCTGCTCCGAGGACGGGACGGAGGATACGGTCGATCAGAGCCTTGATCTGCTTCATCTATCGTCGCTCGCCGGAAGAGTTTTGCTGTACCGGATCATGTCAAGCGGGAATCCCATCAGAACGTGAACCACAGAAGACGCACCTTCGTCTGCGATGTTTCCATGCGCGTGTACTCCCGACGAAATCCAAGAAAGCCTCCGAGAAACTCAAGGCCCGTCGATTCCGGTGTTTTGTCGAAATTGAAACCCAGGACAAAGTGATGTTCTTCTTCATCATTCCATCGGCGTGAGTAAAGGCGAAAGAGCAGCGAGAAGTATCGGTCGTCGTTCTCGTAATGACTGTAGTTCACAATGGAATAGAGCGGGCCCCAGATTCTTTCAAACTCATCCGAGCGGGTCGGCCAGAGCGAAAGCGCGCGGAACTCGAAACTGCCGTTTGAATCACGCATGGTCGAAAAGAAAGGCCAGATCTTCCAGTACGTCTCGATCTCGCGCTCTTTGCGGTAGTAGGTTTTGTCGTAGGAAACAATCGGAATGACGTAATGCGCGTTCGACTCAAGCAGAGCGGATGACGTTCGCATGTGTGCATACAGCGGAGTAATGAAGCTGTATTCGGAGGAGTAGATTCCGTCCGGATCCTTCGCAGACCCCTTCGAACCAAAAACATACTTCCCGTAGAAAGGAAACAGGATGAACTTCCGGATCAGAGGATCATCGTTGGTCTGGTACTGAAACAAGAACCAGAAAAGATTGATATCAAAGCCGTTCGTCGCGTCGTCATGCCCCCATGAGAAAAGAGGCCAGAGCACGGTGTGCGCCGTCATCTGACCCCGCTCATCCCACTTCCGGCCGTACAGAGGGAACAGGAAGAACGTGTGGCGCGGATCCTTCTTATCAAGCCCCTCAACACCCCACTGAATAAAAGGCCACAAGACCGAATAACGTTCATAGACGCCTGTATGCACTTTGCGCGAGAAGAAAGGAAAGAGGCGAAAATCGCTTCGCGCCGATCCGCTGCCCCACATCACAATCGGCCAGAGAATCCCGTGCGCAGAGTAGTCCTTGTGCGACCAGCTTGAATAGAGAGGAAACATCACATACGAGATTTCCGAGTAGCTGAGCTTGTTCCGAATCGTGCCGAAGAACGGGAAGATACTGAAGTACCGGTCTTTTTCCGTGTCGCCGGTGCCCCAGTAAAGAAGAGGCGTCAGGAAGTTATCCTCTTCCGTGCCGCTGTCATCGTGGTACATGTCGTCGCCGGAAAACAGATACAGAAAGGTCCAGTGGTTCCACCGGTACGTGCCGTGCGAATAGAAGATCGGATAAAGAAACGTCGTAAACGAATAGTCGCGCTCCGCATTGTAGTAGCGGCTTGCAAATGGATGCAGAATCCACTCCGACTGACCGGGGGCGGTGGTTTTGTCAAAAAGGAAGAGAAACTCGTAGTACTCGCGCCGCGTTTCCCCGCTCACGGTATTCGAAGGCCGGGCTGTCAGGCTGCTTCCGGAAGCGAAAAACCCGCTCACAAGAGCGGCGTACAGCAGCCGGGCCGCAAAGGTCTTGATCGCAGGTTTTCCTTTATTCCGGTTTTTCAAAATCAACGAATCTCAAATAGGGTGGAGAGTGTGTGCTCCCCTTTGACTTCAGCGCCCTGCTTCAACGCAGATTGAAACACCGGAAGCAGCGACGGTTTCGTTTCGCCTCGCGCAGCCTCAAGAGCCTTTCTCCATTCTTCTGGAATGATTGAGTCAATGTACGCCACGCGCCGAAGATCGCTCTTTCTCAGTCTCTCTGCAAGTTCTTTTGCAGACGCCTGGTCTGTTACGAGGAAGCTCTTTCGCGTAAAATATTCCGGTCCCATGTAACTTGCAAGGAGCGGATCGGAGAAGATCCAGGCATCCGCATTCGCAGCTTTGAATTCCGCCTGGTAGAGCGCCAGCTGATGGCATGCAGTCTTCTGGAATTTCATGCCCGCAAACGTGAAGACAACGGAAAGCGCGGCAAGCGCTCCTCCCGCGTACAGCAGTGCCCGCGGCAGCGCAGCCGATTTTACAAACGAGGACAGAAGATACGCACAGGGGAGAACCGCGAGAAGCAGGAAACGCGGGCCCCAGTTCACGACGCCTTCGCCGGGTGACGCAAGGGCCACGGCGGGAATGTATCCCAGCATGGCCCAGTACACAGATTTCCCCGCCGTACCGAGCGCCGAATAGTACCGGGGCAAGGCCAGAAGCACAAAGAGAGCGAGAAAGACCGGCATGTAGCCGAAAAATCCCAGCTGGAACTTCGCGCCGAACAGAAGAATGATGGTCTGCTGGATGCGCTGCATCGGAGTCACGGAAAACAGTCCTGCATTCGCCATGAAGCGCGGCCCCAGAGCGTGTCCGTAGTGAATCCAGTTGAACACGAAGAACGCTCCCGCAACGAGCGAAAAGCCGGCGACAAGGGCAGACACCGGTCGAATGGCGGCTAACGGTTTTCTCGAAAGGAGAAATGCGATTGCAGTTCCCGCCGCAAGAGAAGCGAAGAAGAAGAGCGACTCAAGCCGCAGAAACATGCCGGCGCCAATCAGGCATCCGCCCAGAAACATTGACCCGAGTTCCCGAGACCCGGCCGTTTCTGTTTCCATACGCGAAAGTCCGCGCACGTAAAGCGAGAAGCCGGCAAAGTTGATGAGTGCGAAATACACATGCTCTGAGTAATCGACGCTCAGGGTCAGAATCGGCGTTCCAATTCCCACAAAAAGGAGCAGCAGAGGATGCGGCGCGGCAAAACGGTCAAAGAGGAAGACCAGAAGGAGAAAGAAGGCAGCGCCCAGCACGAACAGAGACCCGGGCTTCAATGCCTGGAGCACAACAGCGGTTGGCAGTGTCAGAGCGACTGGATATTGTCCAAGGTGCTTCCCACCTACGACCAGATGATATACGCCGGAAAACGGGTAGAAGCGGTATTCGGGATCGAGCGCCCTGCCGGGATAGTACAGTTCTTCGGAAGCAAAGCCGCTCTGCCGGATCGACTCAGATTGAACGAGCTTGTTGAGGCTGTCGCCTGAGAAACAGCCGGCCCGCTCGAGGCGAAATGTGCCGTATGCAGTAACTCCGATGATACAAATCCAGACGGCCAATCGGTTTCGCAAGATCGCCTCCCCTCTATAGTACCATTTTTACTCGACACGGACGGAGAAAGTAAAAATTCAAACGAGATGGCTTCCACGGACAAAATCATTCCCGTTCTCGACAATCCCTTCGCTGAGCCCGCGCCCCCGGCGCCTGAGGCTACCGCCAACGCAAATCTGAAGGCATACGAAAATACCCTGCAAATGGGCCAGGACCTGCTGGCAAAGCCCCTGAAAGGCGGCGGCACATCCCGCATCATGGTCC
>CAZUJO010000282.1:0-5365 GCA_964619995.1 uncultured Leptospiraceae bacterium | reverse complement strand
GCACTGCGCTCTGGTCCGGCGGTTACTGCCTCGAGCTGCTTGCTGCCGATCAGTCCTCGATGACAGCCTGGGATAATTTTGAGTTCATTGGCTCGGATCTGGTCGTCATCGGCTTTTTTTTCTTCGCATGGCATTACACGAAACAAACCCGCCCGCCGCTCTGGCTGCTCGCGTTTCCCGTGCTCAATCAGATTCTCGCCTGGACCGATCACGGGCTGGTTCGTGTAAACCCGCATCTTTCGAACCTGGCAGGCGGAACGTTCCTCGTATACGACTACGGTCCTTATATGTGGGTCAATGTTTCTACGTACTACATACTTCTCTTTGCAGCCGGCGCGTTGTTCGCAGGCGCGCTCCGCTCTGCCAGAGGGATCTTTCGCAGACAAATTGCGCTTATGATTCTGAGCGGGCTCATTCCATGGGCAGCATCGACTCTGACGGTATTCGGCCTTCTTCCGATCCCAATTCCAAACCTGGATATATCGCCCCCCGGGCTTGCGGCGGCAAACTTGATCCTGACGGGCGCCCTTTTCTGGACCGGGGCCCTTCGCATCGCGCCAATTGCGCGTGCGCGCACGTTTGAGCTGATGGAAGACGGAGTGCTCGTCAGCGATCCGGACAATCGGATCGTCGATTTCAATGCAGCAGCGCGAAGGATCTTTGCGGCAGACGCAGGGTTCGCGCAGGGGGCTGAAGTTCCTCCGTTCCTGCTGACCGCGGCGGGGGAAGTCGAACGCCAGATTGGAAGCACCTGCACCTGGCTTCAGGTTCGTAAGACCCGGCTCCTTTCGGACGACAATACACCGCTGGGCCTGCTCTACACGCTGCACGACATCACCGCTCACAAACAGGCCCAGGAGGCGCTTCGCACGGCTTCGGAGCAGGCGCAGAACGCGAGCAAAGCGAAGAGTATCTTTCTCGCAAACGTCAGTCATGAAATTCGCACACCGCTTACCGCCATCATAGGCATCGCTGAAATTCTTGAGTCGTCGAGCCTCGACGAGGAACAACGCGCAATGGTGCGGTCGTTTCTTACCGCCGGGCAGAGCCTTCTTTCGACGATCAATGATCTGCTGGATCTTTCCAGGATTGATGCCGGCAAAATGAAACTCGACGAACGCGATTTCGATTTGCGCGAGCTTCTCGAAAACACGTGCAATCTGTTCCGCCTGCAGATCGCTGCCGGCAAACATCCGGACGTAACGCTTGATCTGCGGGTGAGCCCTCACGTTCCTCCGCGCCTTCGGGGAGATGACTTGCGCATCAATCAGATCATTACAAACCTCGTCGGGAATTCCGTGAAATTCACGAATCGCGGTATCATTCAGGTCGATGCCGGTTTTGAGTCGGGCACTCTGATCATCACAGTCTCAGACACGGGAATTGGAATTCCCTCTCAAAAGCTCGACGCAATCTTTCGCGCGTTCGAGCAGGTTGATGTATCAACTACGCGCGCGTTTGGCGGAACAGGCCTGGGTCTGACCATCGTTCGTGAGCTCGTGCGTCTTCTCGATGGCATCATCTCCGTCCGGAGTGAGCCTGGACGCGGAAGCGAATTTGCGGTTCGCATCCCTGTGCTCGCGGCGGTGGAGAGCAGCGAGCCGCGCCAGGCGCCGCTCCCGGCGGAAGTGAAGGGTCGCGTCCTGCTCGCGGAAGATACCGACGTCATCCGGCTGGTTCTTGCGAAATATCTGACGAACATGGGGCTTGAAATCGCTGTTACCGAGAACGGCCAGCAGGCATGCGAACGCCTTCAAAACGATCACTTTGACGCGGCGATTCTGGACATTCAGATGCCTGTCATGGACGGATACGAGGCTGCGCGGAGCATACGTGCACTTGAGAAATTTGCGCGAAAACCCCGGATGCCGCTCATCGCGCTCTCCGCCTCTGCCATGCCCGAAGACATTGCGAATTCACGCGAGGCGGGTTTCGACCTGCACGTTGCAAAACCCGTCAGCTCAGATCAGCTGAAAAGCGTATTGAGCCAGGTCCTTTCAGGAAAGAGCTCGAACCGCGCGCAGGATTGATTCCGCGACTTGATCCGGCGCATCTTCCTGAAGAAAATGTCCCGCGTCGCGGACCGTCATATGATCCCTGTTCTTTGCTCCGGCAACAAACCGCTGTAATACGATATCGCCGCCGCGCGTGATTGGATCCGAATCAGAGAATGCGGTAAAGAATGGACGCTCGAACTTGCGCAGATGCTTCAGAGCTGCCTGGTTGATTTTCCCCTCCGGGTGATCCGGTGTAAGCGGAATCAGGCCGGGAAATGCGCGGACGCCTGCGCAGTAGGAGTCGTCCGGGAAAGGGGCGGCGTAGGCGCGGCGAACGTCCTCTGCGACGGGTCTCGCACAGCCCTGCGCCACCATTCGTCCAACGGGGAGACGCTTCGCTTCGCGGCAGAACCTGTGGAAATCGTGCCATACCTGCGGCATGGTCTGGTGTCCGGTGGGCAGGCCTGTGTTCGCCGCCACAATCGCCGCGAAAAGATCCGGTCTCTGACCGGCAAGGCGGAGTCCCAGGAGTCCGCCCCAGTCCTGCACATAGAGGACGATGTTCCGCAGATTGAGCCCGTCCACAAAAGCCGACAGCCACTTCATGTGAGCCGCGTATGTATAGTCCGCGATTTCAGACGGCTTGTCAGAGCGGCCGAAGCCAATCAAGTCCGGAGCAAGAATTCTGAGATCTGGAACCGTCGCGAGATGCCGCATAACGTTTCTGTACAGATAAGACCAGGAAGGTTGACCGTGAAGCAAAAGAACGACCTGGCTGCCTTCGCCAGTTTCGGCGTAGTGCATGCGAAGGCCCTCATCGACGTCGATGTAGCGCGGCGCAAAGTCGTATCCAGGCAGAGATTGAAAGCACTCATCGGGTGTACGGAGAAGCTTCATGTCAGAAACTTCCCGGATTCACGATGATCCCCGTGCTCGGCGCAAGCTTGCCCCGCAGCGTATCAAGATACATTTGCTGCATCGCATCCCTTCCCTCAATGGTTTCCACTCGCAGCCACCCTGCAGTCGGCAGGAACTGCTGAAACGATTCCGCAAGCGCTTTCTGGAAACCGTCCATTCCCCATTCGCGGGCGCGCTTCTTGATCTGCGCGGGAGCAAAGAAGATCTGTCCAAGTTTTGCTTCGGCTTCCGCGTTCTCTTCCCATTGAACAACGCCTACCAGGGTGGCGCCGCTCCAGTTCGCGCCGATCGCATCCTTGATCTTTTCAAGGAGACTTTGATTGCCCGCGAAATCAGCTGTATGGCCCGCAACCGCCGGAAGCATTTTTAGATCATCGTAAGAGAGTATGGAATCGTAGATTCCCGGCGACCGAACAAAATCCGTATTTGATTTTGAAGTCAAAGCAACGCATTGAACATCGAACTTCTCTTTTTCGCGGCGTTTCCGGAACAAATGGGCGAGCGCGATCGCTGTCTTGCTGGATGCGCTCGTGACGATCAGCTGACGGGCGCCGAAATACGATTTCTCAAAGAGAAAATCTTCAAGCAGGTACGATGTTACAAAGAGCGGACGAAAAATGAGTTCGTGATCCGCATATGCAGCAGCATGCATCGGGTCGTTCTTCTGGATGTTGTAGATCTGATATGCGGCGGGCAGCTTCGCTCTGTGCGGCGAAGTATCGGCAAACCCCTCCGCCCGGACTTTTCCTGGGCGAAGCACGCAGCGAGTCTGCATCGGAAAATAGCCATAGAGGATTTCGCCCTCGGCAATGTCCGGATTCAGGCTGCGGATTACCTTTGCAAAGCCCCACACAGGTATGATGCCGCGCCCGGGATCCTTTGCGGGGAAGAACTCCCAGTATTTGAAGTGAGAGCCGAGGTGCGCATAGGTAACGTTATTCGCCGAGAAAGCATATTTCTGGATCTGGACTTCGATTTCGCCGGCCCCGGGCTCGGAAGGCGCCTCTTCTTCAAAGAAAGTCCGGGAGAGGTCGGTTTTGCTGACCTGAAAGCAGAATGTCATATGCCTTAGATTTAACCATTGCGCGCGCCGGTCAAGCCCTGAGTTCCGCTTTACAGCAATTGCCGATTCCTGCGCTGTTCCCCGATGCAGATCATGAAAGTCCTCGCGGGGCTTCTTCTGATCCTGATCGTTCTGTGGGACGCATTTGAAGCCATGGTGCTTCCGAGACGCGTAACCAAGAAGATCCGGCTCACTCGCGTTTTCAATACGGCAGCATGGATTCCCTGGTCGTTGTGCGCGCGGCTGATTCAGAAGCCCGCCCGGCGCGAATCCTTTCTCAGTTTCTTTGGACCGCTTTCACTGCTGGTGCTCATCGGCATCTGGGCCGCCGGACTCGTATTCGGCTTTGCTCTCCTTCACTACGGCATGGGGAACCTGAAACCGGCCGATGGTTTCTGGAATGACCTTTATATGAGCGGCACCACTCTTTTCACGCTCGGACTGGGCGATGTTACTCCGGCATCGGATGCTTCGCGCGGACTGACGGTGCTCGAAGCAGGCACGGGGTTTGCCTTTCTGGCTTTGATCATCAGCTATCTGCCCGTGCTCTACGGAGCGTTCTCAGAGAGAGAAATCAACATATCGCTCCTGGATGCGCGCGCCGGTTCGCCGCCTAACGGCACGGAAATGCTCATTCGCACGCAGGCGGATCTGCGATCCCTGGAAGCATTTCTCGCCGAATGGGAACGATGGGCGGCCGAACTTCTCGAATCGCACCTATCGTATCCGGTGCTCGGCTACTATCGCTCGCAGCATTCGAACCAATCCTGGTTGAGCGCGCTGGTTACGGTCCTCGACGCATGCGCCATGCTGATCACTCTGACAAAAGGACGCCATGTGCGTCAGGCGAAACTGACGTTTGCAATGGCGCGTCATGCTCTCATCGACCTCGCACAGGTTTATTCAACGCCGCCGCGCATTCAGGGAGATGCGCGCCTTCAGCCGAATCAGCGAAAGACAGTTACGCGCGCGCTTTCTGGGAGCGGACTCAAGCTCCACGCCGACGAAGCCGCGCTCACGAAACTCGATGATCTGCGGCTCCTCTATGAACCCTACGCCTATTCGCTCTCCTGCCTGTTTCTCGTTTCGCTGCCTCCCT
Source organism: uncultured Leptospiraceae bacterium (assembly GCA_964619995.1). Classification (GTDB taxonomy): domain Bacteria; phylum Spirochaetota; class Leptospiria; order Leptospirales; family Leptonemataceae; genus JAEUSB01. Next base: position 288 of record CAZUJO010000282.1, on the reverse strand, counting down.
GGTATCAGGAGGAACGCGGACACGACAACTGGCAGTCGCATCCATGGAAGAATTTCCTCAAGGAAACGGAAGCCCGACAGGGCAAACAACGAGGACGCATGACGGATCATTTCTGACGCTTCGTTTTGAGGGTTCGCGGAAGCAGGTTGCGGGAATTTCGCACGGCTGAAAAGTGCGCCATGAAGATCAAAACCAGAATCACAGAAATGCTCGGCGTGGACCTGCCGATCATCGGGGCGCCCATGTTTCTGGTCTCGTATCCGGACCTGGTTGTGGCCGTTTCTGAAG
>CAZUJO010000281.1:0-5396 GCA_964619995.1 uncultured Leptospiraceae bacterium | reverse complement strand
CTATCGGCCATTCCAGTCCCTTCGCGGAGTGGACCGTAAGCACGGACACTGCGTCTGCGCCTGGGTCCGATGCCGTCAGATCGCCCTTTTCCTCCTGAATCTCTGAAAGCCACACAACAAATCCGCCGACCGTTGCCGCTCGTCCGAGCTTTTCGAAGAGCTGCTCGTAACGGTCCGCAAGCCCGCGAAATGCTTCCACATTCGCAATGCGTCCCGTTGATTCACCGGGAACGCTTTGAAACGACGCCGCGATCTCGCGGGCAGAAACCGCTTCTATGATTCGATCGACCGCGGCGGCCGGCGGGAGCGCGCGCGGCAGATGGTCAATCGTCGAGACCAGAGGATGTTCTGTTAGAAAAGCAGCTCCATACGGATCTTCGCTCATAGATGCCAGCCGCTCCTGCAGCAGGCCCGCCGGATCTGGATTCCTCGCGGAGAGGAGCGCGAGGTCAAGCGCCGCTGCCATGTCTTCTTTTGCCGCATAACGTCGGACGGCGGCATAGAGAAAGCCGCCCTCGCGCGTTCCGAGCAGCCGCGGCGCAGACCTTGAAACGGAAATGCCGAGCCCTCTGAGGGATTTTGCGATTTCATCCGCCTTCTTGTTAGAGCGGCAGAGCACGCCGATGTCAGAGCCGCGCAGCGGCCGGGGCATCTTTGTATCGCGGTCGACCACCATGCGGGCGCTTTTCAGAAGAGACTGGATGCCAGCACCGATATCGTCTACCTTTACGTTCCAGTGCACGAGCGGCGGCACAACGCGCAAATCGTCGGGTTCGCTCCTGTCGGCTTTCAATGTCACCTGGGATGCGGGCATCGCCGAAAATGCATGTGAAAATACGGCATTCGCAAAGGCCGTCAGCGTCGGCCGTGAACGATAGGAGTTCCTGAGCTGTTCCCTCTGTGAGGAAAGGAGCTGCCGTATCGCAGCCTGCATGAGGGCGGGATCGGTTCCGCGAAATCCGTAAATGGCCTGCTTGGGGTCGCCCACCCACACGGCTGATTCGGCGATCTTCACGAGCTCCATGAAGAGAGCCAGTTGGAGCGGGCTTGTGTCCTGAAACTCATCGACGACCAGAATGTCGATTTTTCCCTTGAGTCGATCGCGCACCGTTTCGCTCGTCCGGAGAAGATCATACGTTAGGCGCTCCTGATCTACGAAATCGATCAGGTTGCGCGCCTGCTTCTCGTTTTGATATGCGTCCAGGCACCGCGCCGCGACCGTGAATGCCAGATCAATGCTTCGTGTGAGATCCCGGTGCAGCCGAGGATGAGAAAGGAAAGAACGCGATGCGAAATCTTTCACGGGATCGGCGAATTCCCTCGATTCTTTTCCCGCGTTAAGCGCCGTAAGGCCGGCCCAGGCCTGCCATGTAAGCGTTCCGTGGGCCAGGTCCTTGACGGCCCGATCGAGGCGCGAGACCGCTTTTTTCCATACGTCGCTCGTGGCACCGGAATCCTTGATCTGGCGTAGCGCCGTCTTGCAGATTTCCGACATTTCGTCGTCAATGGCCGTTTCACTTTCCTGAGCTGGATCCTGAAGAAATGCGAGAACCTCGCGAATGGATTCGTCTGCCATTCTTTTGAAATCATCCGGCGAAACGCAGTTGATGCGCGCGCTGCTCATGATCCGCGTTACAATTTGCTGGAATGTGAGAGGTTCAACCTCGGGGATGTAGGGCTGCGTGCGAACCCAGATGTCGTGCGCCTCGGATGCTTCCGACTGCGTGATGTTATTCGCAAGGATCTCGGCAAGAAGTACGCGTTCCTGGACTTCGTCGATCACCTCCAGGGAAGGCGAAAGCCCCGCTTCAAATGCAAATTGAGTGAGGATCTGGCCGCATACGCTGTTTACGGTTCCGATGAGCGACAGGTCCAGGGCTTCTGCGTCATCGTGGCGATTCTTCTCGTAAAGATACTTTGTGATGCGGTCGCGCAGTTCTCCGGCAGCCTTTCGCGTAAAGGTTGTGGCGATGATCGCATCCGGCCGAATTTCGCCGCTCATAACCTTGCCGCTGATGATTTCCGCAACACGCGTCGTCTTTCCGCTGCCGGCGCTTGCTCCAACGATCTCAATCCGTGCGCTCATATCAACTCTCCGCGAAATCCCGCGTAGGCGGCGTCCGGATAGCATCCGAAGGGAATCACATCGGGCCATGCGCCGTCTTTTACAAGTCTGCGATAATCGCCTTCTGAGATCGCGTTCTGAATGACTCCGCGCGTCGCTTCGTCGATTCGCAAATCCATTTGTTGCCCCAGAGCGGACAGAATTGCCTCATGCGCGCCTGGAGGTTCGGACAAATGAATTCCATCGGGAAGCCTGGCCGTCGTAAGGAGATGACTGCGGTCGGCCAGGAAATAGCCGATCTCGCATGCTCCATTCGCGAGCAATTCTGAATATATGTGGAGCTGCAGCGAGCGTCCATTTTCCATTTCTTCCCGGCGCTTCGTGTAGCCGCCGGGCTTCAGGTCCAGGATGACAGGCGGCCGGGCATCTATGACCACATCGGCCTTCCCGGTGAAAGTGTGGCCGCCAACGTTGCCGTTCAGTTCCACCTCGGACCTCACTTCGCCGGAAACGCGCCCCAGCGTCTGGATGAGGTTCCAGAGATGCCGCGCCCTTTTTTTTATGTCAGAGAGATCCGCATGAAAGACGGGCAGAAGAAAATGAGCCGCTGTTTCTTGCACGGTTCCGGGAGTCTCTCTCTCGATCCACGCATGGAAGTCGCCCTCAGACCATTCGGCAGGACGTCTTTCGCCAAGCGCCCGCTCAAGCAGGCGATGCAGTGTGTTGCCAAGATGGAGCATCTTCACGCCGCGAACTGAAAAAAATGGAGATCCATTCATGTGCAGCTGGCTGAGGGCAAAGTCCGGCGGGGAATAGAGCAGATTCCCCAGCCGGGAATGTGACCAGCGTTCCGGAACCGGTATGGGAGACGTTAGTCGCCATGGTCCGACCGGGACGGGCAGGGCCGGCGGAATTTCAGCCAGATGACCGCCCGCGTCCTCCATTGTCCGACGATGGTCAATCGTTGCGTACGGGCGAAGGCGTTCGAGCCACGGATGCGGGCCGACTGGCTGTGACTCTGTGCTTTCCGGAGCGCAGACAATCAAAGTCCGCGCCTGCGAGATCATCCGTCTGAGGCGGCGATTTTGCGACGCGGCGAGCGCTGTGCGATCGGCAAGATTTCCGCCGGCGGCCTGAATGATGCTGCGCTCTTCGTCGGTCCAGAAATCGATCGGCGGCCGCCAAATCGCATCGGCCGTGAAATTCCAGAGAACCAGCGTGTCTGCGGGCGCAATCAGTTCGCCCGGATTTGAAAAGAAGACTGCGGATCCGGCCTCTCTTTCCGTTCCGGCCTCGCGCGGAATGGCGAGGGCAAGGAGCTGCTCGACTCGCAATCGTGAAATCGGGCCTTTTTCGCGGGAGATCAATCTGAGAAACTGCGCTGCGGCCCCATTCGCAAGACCCAGGTCAGGTTCCTTCTCAAGTCCGCGCCGGGCCCAGTCGCGAATCCATTTCGCCGTTTCTTCTATATTATGCACCGATGCCGCGGACGGATCGAGCCGCGGGTCGAGGAACAGGCGGTTGAGTGTTTCGCGCACGTCAGGCGACCGCGAAAGCGCCTCGATGGCCTCGTTCCAGCGCTCTCCGGAAATGCCAGGCTGGCTTTCCAGCGTGCGCAGGAGCTTCATGGCGGCGAAACGAGGCAGAGGCGAAAGAGGGAGGCTCAGAAAGACGACGGCGGCCTCGATGTCAAACGGCTCCCATAGCAGGGCCAGGGCTGCCCGCAAGACGGCGGCCGGATGCGCTGAGGATGCCTGGGTCCGCGCAGAATCTCCCATTCCCGCCTGGCGCAGTGTTTCGGAGAAAAGTCGTCCGGTGCGGGCCGGGTCAAACACCCATACGTCGGATCCTTCGATTCTCAGGAGCGCATGCCTTGCGGCTTCTGCGTCCGTTGTGGTCCGCAGGATGACAATGCCCGAGTCCTTCTTGCGCGCTCTGTCCGCCCCGTCTTGAAACGCGCGCAAAGCTGAACCGGCCGCGCCCTGGGCTGCATATTTGCGCTCGCTCAAAACCGCCCCGCCGTCCACAAGCATCCGGACCAGCCTTTCAATCAGAGGCGAGAATTCTGTTATGGGGTCTGCGAGTTCAATCTGAAGATGCTTCCAGCTGCAGGATTTTACGTACCGCATAACAGACAGTATGCGATCGGGAATACCGCCAGTGATTAGACCGGTTCTCTCTATGGCGCGCAGGTCCTCGAGACGCTGACCCTTCAATGCTTCGAGATCGGCGCCCGAAAGAAGAAGTTCGTCGCGCAGACTCAGGATGGTCCGTGCGCAGGCCAGAGGTGAAATTTCAAAGGAGCGGTGAAAGAATCGCTCCGGAGCGTTGGTCTCCCTGAGAGCATCTTCTGCTGCAAGAATTCGTTCCGAGGCTGACAGCTCTCCGGCGAGGCCAATCTCGATTTCAAGATGACGCAGCAGGCCTGAGATGCCGACCACAAGAGCGCCAAGCGAGTTACCCGGTCGTGCAGCTGTGGAATCGAGATCCAGTCCCAGTGTGATTCTGCGTTCAAGCATGAGATTGGATGATAACCGCGCGTTCTGATTTCAACTGGAAAAAAGTGTTCCACATCAGGAAAAAGTGGCCGGTCGTTCACGATGTATTGCGAACCTGCCGCTTCGGAAATCATCTTTCCGGACTGCAGCCTGGAAACCTGTAGAATCAACGTATGAAGTCTTTCAAACCTGTCGCCCCCTGGATATGCCCGAAGGGCCTTGCCATCGTCTGGCCTGATGAATGCGGCAGCGATCGGTCAAAACTTGTGACGGGTCATGCCGATTTCATCCGTCGTCTTCCCGGGGACCTTCAGGTGCATGTCCTCGTGCGATCGAAGAAGGCGGCACAGGAAAAGAAAAAGGAGAAGGAGATTCTGGCCCTCCTGCACAATCGGCCCGGAGTGGAATTTATCCATCTTCCGAAGCTCGAAGATATCTGGGTCTGTGACTGGGGTCCAATTCGCATTACGGACGGTAAGGAATTTCGAAGCGTGAAGCTGCGTTATGAGCCGCAATACTTCGAGCCGAAGGACATCAAGTATGCGGAAGGTGATGATCTGGCCGGTCGCGCACTTGGTTCTCAGTTGTACAGGCATCAGGAAGAACTGGGCCTGATTCTCGACGGCGGCAACTTCACGTACAACGGCGACGGCACTGCCATTGTGACCACGCGGATTCTCGAAGATAATCCGAGTTTTACAGAATCTGAAATTCGTGAACGTTTTGCTTCCATTCTCGGAGTAGACCGTCTGCTTCTCATTCCACCCGAGCCTGGAGATGAAACCGGGCATGTAGACGGCTATGTGCGCTTCATCAATCCGAACACCCTGGTT
>CAZUJO010000280.1:0-5413 GCA_964619995.1 uncultured Leptospiraceae bacterium | reverse complement strand
TTACGTTGATATGAGCCAGCAGAAGATGAGCTGCGCTGAATACAGCGATCCGGTGCACATGCATCTGAACTGTTTTCCGGAACTGGTGCTTTTGAAAATTCGCGCGATGCAGAAGGCCGGGGCTCTGAAATAATATCAGGCCCTCTGGATGGGGCCTGTCAGGAAGGTCCTGATGAACGTTGTTGAATCAGAACTTGCTGGATCAGAAGTCGAAGAAAGAGCCTTTCTTTGACTCGCACGCAGCGGCTTCCTGAAGGGATCCCGCTTCATTCGAGCACTCCACCTGCGACTTTTTCAATTCCATGCAATGTGCGGTGGCCGCATCGCGCCCGCCTGGAGAGCGAAGCGCCGCTTCAATGGCCGGGTGACCGGAGAGTTCAGCGAGATGCCGATCGTATCGTGCGCAGTCTTCTTTGGCCGGTTTGCGGCTGCAGCTCACTGCAAGAAAGATAGCAGACAAAATCAGTGCGTACTTCACAATCACACGGAATTTCCGGCGGCTCCAGAGGCAATCACAAAAGCATGAACCGAATCCTCCTTTGCTCCGCAATCAGCCAGGAACAGGATATGATCGCGGACTGGCTCGCGCAGGGCGGCCGCGTGTCATCAGGCGCCGGCCGCGAGGCCGAAATCGTCCCGGTGATCTGCGGGATTGGAAACATATCCGCCGCAGTATCTCTCACCGCAGCCATGGAAAAGAACCCGCCCGATGAGATTCTGTTTGTTGGATCAGCCGGTTCTTATGAGCCCGCGCCGGACGAATTTCGCGCAGCGATTTCTAACTCCTTTGTCCAGCGGGAGATTGCCGCGCTCGAAGGCAGGGCTCGAAAGCCTGATGCGATGATATCGACCATCGACACACGTCGAGGGCCTCTCGCCGCAGCCATTGCCGCGCGCGGCGGCTTTCAAGAAGGCAGAGTCAATTGCGTGGAAGCGGTGACTCTGATGGAACCGGGGCAGTTGTTCGACGGACTTGCATTCGAAAACATGGAGTGCTTCGGGCTGGCCTGGGCTGCGGCGAAAGTAGATGTTCCATTTTCAGCGCTGTTTGCGATCACGAACACGGTCGGTCCCGACGGGTCGGCACAGTGGAGGCGAAACTACAGGGCCTTCTCTCAAGAATTGCAGAAGCGAATCATTGATTGTGTTACGTCGCTTCGATGACGTGCTCTGAAAAAAACTGAAATCGAAATCCTTGCCTCCGCTTTATTTCGGGTTCTGCGCAAGTCGATCTTGTGTACGCATGAGAGATGGAACTTCGTACCGCATACGTTTGACTGTGGCCGTTTACCGGGACAAGAGACTGGTGTATCGGAATGAAATGAATCTGCCTACGGTCTATGTGCGCCGCTCTGAGTGCCGCGCGCACGTTAAAAAAGAGATCGAGAATCGTCTGCGCAATTCGAACTTCTTTTTGTCTCCGAGGGTTGACTTCGATCTCGTGCGTTACGCGGACGAAGCGTCCTGTAACACCTACCTTCGCTACCGAATTGTAGAGGCGGATGAGGCCCAGGTGGCGGTGGAAAAAGACTTTGACCATTCCGGTCTGTCCATGAATCAGGATGCATGACTGCGGCGCTTGCCGATGAACTGACCCGACACAAACAGGCATACATTCAGCTGTTTCGTTCTGTGCTCGCAAAGCGTCCTGTGGACGCTGCGGCAAAAGAACAGCTTCTTCAAAAGCTTTCCAGTCACATGGACTCGGTCATCCGAACGCCGGACGACCTCATTCCCCGCATTCCTGAGTTTGCATCCATGCTCGGCGTCAACGCCGCGCAGCTTTCCACGTTCATCGGCACGAATTTTCTGCAGGCTTTGCAGATGGTATCAAAGCAGCAGACTCAGGCAGCCGCAGCTCCGAAGCCGACCGGGAAGCCGTCGAGTTTTCTTGTAGAGATTGTTCAGTTTCATCTGCCGGCGCTGCCCTCCGGCGCGCGTTTCGAGACAGCCGACACCGGCTATTTGAAGATGATCACGCCTCAGGGCGAAATCATGTCGCAGAGTTTTCTTCTGAGCGGGGAAGGGGGCGACGTTCAAATTTCCTACGACGCAGCGCCCGCCGCTCCCGCAGCATCAAGCGCCCCGCCAGCCCCGGGTTCTCCCGCGCCAGCTCCTTCCGCTGCCATGCAGCAACCGCGTCCTCCGGCGCAGGGTGAAAAATCGATCCTGAAAGAAATCCTCGAGCGATTTGGCAACCACCTGGACATCGCAGAGAAGCTCGTTCCAAAAGACCTGGGCGATGACACAGCTGAAGTAGAAATCTACGACGGCGCATCCGAACAGGAAGAAGAGGCTGAGGAAGCTTCGCCTCAAGCCGCGGCTCCATCCGCAGCGCCGCGTCCGGCACCGGCAGGCGCTCCTGCGCGAAAAGAATCTTCTATCTTAAGAGAAATCCTGGATAAGTTCGGCAGCCAGCTCGACATTCACGAGAAACTCGTGCCGAAAGATCTGGGCGATGCGTCCGCAGAAGATGATATCTTCGGATCTCAGGAAGCCGAGGAAGAGGAACAGGAAGAGGCGCCGGCGCAGGTCGTTCAGGAGACCGTTGCATTTCCGTTCACCGCATACCTGGATGTTCTCAAAAAACTTCAGGAGTTCCAGGCATCTGGAGATCAGAACGGCTATCGTGCATGGCTGGCTGGAGAGGCTTCGAACGAAGCGAAGATCCTGGTGGCCGTCCGCAACTATGAAAAGAAAGAGAAATCGGGCGGAGCCGTGAACTGGGATGATGAGTATTACAATCTTTCCACTCGTTTGAACTGCAAACCGGCTTACGTATCGCTCGTGCACAAACACATCGGCAAACTCGCGGCCGTGCACTCCCTCTGGAATCATCTCATGCAAGCTGCCCGAACCGCGCCCGCGCCGCAGATGGAAGATCTCAAGCGTCTCTGGCCTCAGATTCGTCTTCTGTTTGATGAAGGCGGCACGGAGGCGGCGCTGAATTCGCGGTTGCAGATACTGCTGCTTGCCGTTCCGGATCCGGCGCGAAAAACCGCTCTCCAGCAAATCCTCGTTCCGTATCTAAAGAAGCTTTCCGGCCTGTAGGGGCGAGTCACTCCGCAGTCTTTCGCCGAATCTGTATCTTCTCGATGGGCGACGCGATGAAGCGTCCGTTCACAAGGCGAAAGGTTCGTCGTTCACCTGTGCCTGTAGTAAAGCCGTCGTCCTGCATTTCTACGTCTTCCTTTGTCTCAATCACGACGCCGTTTTTGAACTCGTAGGACGTTTCAGATGACACCGGAGCATCGGCTCCACCCTGACCCTGGCTGATCAACCGGATTGAACGATCGTCGACGAAGAATGCGTACGCGCCCGTCGTAAACATTGCATCGGCCTCGAGTCCCGCGAAGCTCGTAAGCAGGAGGGCATGCGCGCCCTTTCCGAAGAAATCTTTGTGTACTTCGATCTTTTCAAATGTATTGCGAGTCTGCTCTTTGCCGCTGCTGAATCCGAGCATCTTGAAGGTGTGCGATGCGAGGATCTTTGAATCGCGCACGAGCCTGATTTCAAAGGAGCCGCGCTCCTGATCCGATGGCCCCACGAGAATCTGTCTGGCTTCGCCTGCATCTGAGGCAAGGAGCGCCAGGTAGGCGCCGTAGACATAACCTTCGCGTCCGAGCGCGCGCATGCGGTACCAGAAGTCGTTGTGAATGCCGCTTCTTTCCTGGCCGGCCGCGGCGAGAATCTCGACGGGCTGCCCTGCATTCAACGAGAACAGAATCCGCGATTTGAGGGAGGGCTGTTCGCGCACGTTGACGACGCCGCCAAAGACCCGCGCCGGGCCGTTCTCCCTTTTTTCCTGTGCGAACAGGGCTCCGGGCAGTAGAATGACGAGGACGGCTGTTGAGATCCATCGAGGAGAGGCAGTCATGCGCGATTGCCCGCTCGGCGCTGTGCGAAAGCAATCAGAAATGGCCGCCGTCGCCCGCGGCCAGATGACCGCAATTTTCATTCCACTTGACAATAGACTAAAGGGAAAATTTTATGGACATTCCCCTGAACAGGCATGTCCGGGGGGCGGGTGCCCTCTTAGCTCAGTTGGTAGAGCGCATCCATGGTAAGGATGAGGTCACCAGTTCAACCCTGGTAGAGGGCTCAGGAGGCCGGTAGTTCAATGGCTAGAATAGGGGTCTCCAAAACCCTTGATGAGAGTTCGATTCTCTCCCGGCCTGAAGGATTCAGGGAACGTTGTATATGTTGAAGTTTCTAAAAGAAAGTCGTGAAGAGCTCCGGAAGGTTGTTTGGCCTTCCAAAGAAGAAGTGATGAACTCCACACTCGTTGTGCTCGGAGCGGTCGTGATTATTTCCCTGTTCTTGTTCTCCGTAGACCGCATCTTTTCCGCAATGTTTGATGCATTGATTCGGCTGGGGTCTGGCTGATGCTGCATTGGTACGTCATCCGGACCTACTCGGGGCACGAGAATAAGGTCAAGACGAATCTTGAGAAGCTTGTGCAGATGAAGAATCTCGCAGGCAAGATCGGGACGGTCAGCATCCCGACGATCAAGGTCGCCGAAATGAAAGGCGGCAAGAAGCGCGTCGTTGAAAAGAAGTTCATGCCGGGATACATTCTCGCGGAACTCGATATGGACGATGAGCTTCAGTATACGATCCGCAAGCTGCCATCTGTGGCGGGCTTTGTTGGATCGCCGGATCCGCAGGCATTGACTGCGGAGGAAGTAAAGAACCTGATGAGTTCAGAAGGGGCGGTGGAAGAAGAACAACCGCGTGCACGGATGCTCTTCTCTGTCGGTGAGACAGTGAAGATCGTGGATGGACCCTTCGCGAATTTCAACGGCGTTGTAGATGAAATCATGCCGGACAAAGGCCGCCTTCGCGTGAAGGTGGAAATCTTTGGCCAGGCCACTCCTGTAGAACTGGATTACCTGCAGGTAGCGGCTAACGTTCGATGAAGCAGTGATAGTGATATAGAGGAAGTCGATGGCACAGAAGAAGATTGTAACACAGGTAAAGCTGCAGGTGGAAGCTGGTAAAGCTACTCCGGCGCCTCCGGTCGGTCCGGCTCTGGGTCAGCACGGCTTGAACATCATGGAATTCTGCAAGCAGTTCAATGAGCGCACGAAGAATCAGGTCGGAATTAAGATTCCGGTCGTGATCACGGTCTTCTCGGATCGTTCCTTCACGTTCATCACGAAGTCGCCTCCGGCCGCTCTTCTGATCAAGAAAGAGCTCGGAATCGAATCTGCTTCCGCGGTTCCCAACAAGAACAAAGTGGGCACGATCAAGCGCGCCCAGCTTGAGAAGATCGCAGAGATCAAAATGAAGGACTTGAATTGCCATGACATGGACGCGGCAGTCAAAATTCTGGCAGGAACATGCCGATCCATGGGCGTAAACGTAGAGGGTTGAGATGAAACGCGGCAAGAAATACAAAGCAGTTGTAGAA
>CAZUJO010000279.1:0-5414 GCA_964619995.1 uncultured Leptospiraceae bacterium | reverse complement strand
AGCTTGTTGAGTCGATCTTCGACGAGATCGATCTGCAGGGAATAGGGAAGGTGCGTGCGTCCCATAACGTCAGGCGGTAAGCGCTGCCTTTCTCTGCGGCGCCCGGTGGTCTGCGATAGTCGAAGCAGCGCTCGAAGCGGTGTTCGAAGCAGTGCTCGAAGAAATGTTCGAAGCCTGTTTCTTTGGCGGAAGCTGTTCCAGTCGAACGCTGAAACTTCCGTCTCTCTCTGTTAAATTCCACACAGGCGAAGCAAGGGACTTCAACTCGCTGTATGCAGGCGCGAAGGACGGGTGCGGGTAGGATTCTTTTTCAACGACGAGGACGGGCATGCTTTTCTGTAGAAGCGCAAATGCGCGCGTGAGCTTTTTTAAAAGAAATCTTCCTTCTTCTTCTGAGACATCGCCGTCAAAGAATTGTTTGAAGGGAGCCAGCACAAAGCACGTGAGTTCAGGCGGCCTGTGAGCTGTGGAAATCATTCCATAGAGTACGTCGAGAATCTGATAGGGCGTGAATGCCCTTTGCACCAGCACAGACTGGAGCAGCCCTTCTGTCTGCAGCCCCAGCCGCATGGCTTCGTCTGCGAGATAGAATGCATTGAACCGAATGGCGCAGTCGAGCACCAGAATCTGGCGGCCTGCCAGGGTCAGATGCACCTGCCAGAGATGAGAGAGATGGAAGATCCCGCTTCTTCCGGTCAAAAGGCCGGTTCGTGCAGGAAACGCCGTGAAGTAGCGGAGCGAATCGACAGGATGAGCCAGCATGGGTCCATACTAATGTCGGCTATACGCATGTCAAGTATTGAGCCAAAAATCAGCCCGCTCCGCTTTTTCCCTCTTTTTACGGCAGTTTTGCAAGCAACTCCCGGGCTTCTTCTCTGTAACGTCCCTCTTCGCGCGCATGAACCGGCGACAGCGGCGCGTTCACGATTGCCTCCGCATGTTTCTTTGCCTTCGCGAACTCTTTCAACGACACGCAGATGTGCGCTGCATAGAGGTGATTCAAGGGGAAATCAGGACCCGCTTCGAGCGCCTTTTCCAGGTGTTCGAGCGCGCCGCGGTTGTCTCCGTGCGAAAGGGGCCAGGGAGGAAGTTTGTGGAGCACCCATCCAAGCGCCCTGTGCGGGCCGCCAAGAAAGTAGCGCTCGTCGAGCTCCATGCATTTTTGCAGATGTTTTTCGATCGGCTTTACGAGGAACAGGCTGTCCAGGATCCCGCGCGCTTCGCCTAACAGTCCGTAGTTGACCGCAAGCCAGAAATTTGCCTCGACGCACTCCGGATCAGCGGCCACGCCCTTTTCGCCGTAAGCGACCCCTTTCTCGTAAATCAGCGATTTGTCGCCGGAGCTTTCCATTCCCCGCCAGTATTGAACTTCCGCAAGCAGGCCGAATGCGCGCGCCGCAGACGGACCTTTTGTATGCGAAAGCAAAATGCTTTCTGCGCGGCTTAGATTGGCCGGATCGAGCTCATGTTCTTCAAGAAGACGAAGCGCTTCCTCCAGCGTATCGACAACAGCTCCGGATGCCGCTTCAGGCGCCGGCGTTCCATGAACGCCGTGCAGACCGGCCGCCGGATGGCCACCGAATTCTTCCTCGATGAAATGTCCCACAGTCTTCACGAGATCGACTGCCATGCCCTTCATTCCAAACACAAGCGGCCAGGAAAATGGAAGGGAGAACGAAAGACCGTCCAGAGCCCGCGCAGCAAGGGCAATGAACTCATCATAGGTATACGTTAGCTGCTTTTTGATTCCGTCGTCGTACAGTTTTTGCAGACCCGTCATCAGGATCGGCCAGCCGGACGGAAGCAGAAACAGGCCTTTCTGCGGATCCGAAAGGAGTTTCTCTGCAAATTCCAGAATCCGGAATGGATCCTGTCCGAACTGTTCCACATGAACGTTGATCCCCTTCTGAAATTCGGAGTGGATGTCGTCTCGCATTCGGATGTAATCGCTGCGGCGAAGCGATTCATAACTCTTGCCTGTCAGATCCGAAGGCCGGATGGGGTCTGCGAAAACATAGTGAATGTTTGCGGGCAGAGAGAAGTAGAACATCCACGGAAACACCGGAATGAGCGCAGTCAGCGGCGAAAGCGGCAGAAATGGAATTCCAAGCTTCTGAACAAATCGATTCAACCGGTCGTTTCTATAAGAATAGGGATGCAGGAATTCCGCGTTGATCGTATGAAACGGAATGAGTTCCGCGTCGTACTGCATTGCCATTCGGAGAAACGACGTCGAGAATTTCTGAATCTGATAGCGCCTGTCAAATCCCTTGCCGATTCCCGGGACGCCTTCCGGATACATGACGACATCTCTTCCTTCGTGCATGAGAATCTCAAAATTTTCAAGGCTCGCTTCGAGGCATCCGCCGCGCGCCCACAGATCGTCGATCATGTACGGTGACATGAATTTGTTCTGCATGAGCATGGGAGCCACAAGCGGACGGGGCAGGTCCTCGTCTTTCATGCCGCGCGATTCCCAGTACATCGTATTGAAAACAATCGCATCCCAGGGGAATGCCATGCCGGAATGATTGGAAAAGAAAATTCGCGGCCTGCCTGTCTGCTTCTCTGGAACTTTCTGGAGATTTACAAGCTGCGCGCGAAAGTAATCCTGGTTCAAAAGGCGGAACGCCTGCTGGACCATATGACGGATGAACTCGAAGTCGAAGGATTCCCCCATAACTCCTCAAGCTTAGCACAGCTGCGCGAATGACGGTATGACAAATGTCACCGCAGCAGGAAAAAGTAATGATCGGTAATCAATCTGCCCGCGGCGGATTGAAAAGGTCCTGAACACTCGATCCATCGACGAGGGCTCGCACATCATGGGTACGAATCCAGTCGCAGCCAAGCCGCCGCGCTTCGAGTTCGCAGGCAAGGGTCGCCGCGCTGCGTTCGTGTACGGCGCGGTTCGTCACCGCTCCAAGAAACGATTTGCGCGAAGCCGAGATGAGGACGGGCAGACCGTAGCGCTTCTTCAGCTCGGGAAGGGCGCGCAGCACGGTAAAGCTGCACTCCGGATCCCTGCCCAGAAAAAAGCCGAGTCCCGGATCCAGGATCAGCCGGTCGGCCGGCACGTGCTGCCGGAGCGCCTCGATGCGCGCGTCGAAGAACGCGTAAATGCGGGCAAGAATGTCGCGCGCCGGCACATCTTCGCGCGTTGCAATACCGGCCGCCTGCACGCAGTGCATTACGATGAGCATTGCCTGCGATTTCGCGAGTTCCGGGTAAAAGCCTGGATCCGGAAATCCGTGGATGTCGTTGAGCATGGCTGCGCCTTCGCGCAGCGCGAATCTCTGCACATCGGGTTCGAACGAATCTACGGAAACGGGGATGCCTTCGCTGACGAGCGCCGGGAGCACCGGACGCAGGCGGCTGATTTCGACTGCGGCGTCGACGCGGGCGGCGTCCGGGTGGCTTGATGCCGCGCCGAGATCCACTGCGGCCGCGCCGGCAGCCATGAGGGCGCGGGCATGCTCGATGGCGCGCAGGGGATCGAGAAACTGGCCGCCGTCTGAGAACGAGTCTCGCGTGATATTTACGATCCCGAGAATGCGCACGATTCTCTTTTTCAGCTCGACTGCGTGCTTGCAAGCGAAACGGGCGAAACCACTCATGGGCGCAGAAGGTCTAAATTTCATGCGTGTCGATTGGTCCAATCCAACAGCCCTGGCTGTATGCGGCGCTCTGGCCGCCGTGTTCGTGATTCTCATGCTCCGTTACTTCATCATGGCGGGCGGAGCCTATCTGGTCTTCTGGAAGATTCTGCCCGATCGCTTCCGCGCGCGCAGAATCCAGAAAGAGCTTCCTCGCAAAGGACACGTACGAAGCGAAATTCTGTACTCTATATCCACCTCCGTAATTTTCGCCTTTGTTGGATTGTTTCTCGGCTACGGCAAATACAGAGGATGGTTTCAGATCTACACCGATATTGGCGAGCGCGGATGGCTGTATTTCTTCGGCAGTCTGATTGCGGCGCTTGTTTTCCATGACGCGTACTTCTACTTTGCCCACAGGCTGATGCACGTACCATTCCTGTTCAAGCATGTTCACCGCGTGCACCATGAATCGACGAATCCGACGCCCTGGGCTGCGTTCTCGTTTCATCCCTATGAGGCTGTTCTCGAAGCGCTCATTCTGCCCCTTGTGCTGCTCTTTCTTCCGATGCATGTATACGCGATCCTGCTCTTTATGCTTTCGATGACGGCCCTGAACGTTCTGGGTCATCTGGGTTATGAACTGTATCCGTCCGGCTTTACGCAGAGCAAATGGACGTTCTGGAATAATACAAGCACCCATCACAATATGCATCACAGATACGTGCACTGCAATTACGGCCTTTACTTCAACTGGTGGGACCGCCTGTTTAAGACCAATCATGCGCGGTATCATGAGCGCTACGAAGAAATCACGTCGGCCCGTGCCGTGGAAGCCTCCAGCAGGCGGAACGCTGCATGAGTGCGTTTGAAGGCATCCTCTCCGGCCGCGAATCCTGTGAGAAGATCCTCGAGAACGACCGTTATCTGGCATTTCTTGAGAAAAAGCCCTTAAAGGAAGGGCACACGGTTGTTATCCCGAAGCGCGAGGAAGACTTCGTTTTCGATTTGAGCGATGAGGAGCTTGCCGGTTTGTTTGTATTTGCAAAGCCGGTCGCACTCGCAATTCGCAGCGCCGTTCCGTGCCGGAAGGTAGGCGTGGCCGTAATCGGGCTGGAAGTTCGGCACGCGCACGTTCACCTCGTTCCGATTGACTCCGGCGCCGAGTTGAACTTCACCCTGCCGCGGCTGGAGCCGGAGGAAGCGGAGTTCCGTGCCGTGGGGGGCCGAATCCGCTCAGCCCTGTCGAAGCGTTAGACGACTTTGATGGTGAGCAGGCTCAAATCGTCCGTGATGCCCCCGCTTCGTGCAATGTTTTCATAAATTCCTTTGAGATCTGCGTCCTCTTTTTCCACCGTGCGCAGGAATACAGTCTCATCCGCGTTGATGATGCGCGTTCCGTCGGCTTCATAGCCGGTGAGAATATCATCGCGCCCGTCCGAGCCTGCGACGAGCACATCGCCGGATTCAAGCTGAAACTCATCGACGCGGAAATTCTCTTCCTGGCCGCGAACCCCGATCTTCATGAGAGAGTGCGCGGACGGGAGAAACGACGCCTTGCCCCTGCGGTACAGGACGACGGCAGGGTGTTCCGCATTGGCGTGATAGAGCATGCGCGTTTCAAGATCAATCAGGCCGAAGGCGGCAGATACGAGCATCGAGCCGTCGAACGTGACAAATACAGTCTGCAGCTCGAGGAAACATTCTTTCAGCCATTCAGCGGGTTCCTGGTTCTGGAATCGTTCGGCCTTCTGCGTGCGGGTGATGAGGCTTCGGAATGCGGTTCCAAGGACGAGCGCGCCGCCCGCTCCCTGCATT
>CAZUJO010000278.1:1952-5439 GCA_964619995.1 uncultured Leptospiraceae bacterium | reverse complement strand
GGCCCGGTGTGTCGATCATGTTGAGCCGGTACAGCTTTCCGTCGCGCGCCTTGTGGGAGAGGCCATCCGCAGAATTCACAATGAAGAATCTGTAAGCTCGCTGTTCTTATAGCCACGCATTGAAAACAGGAAATTGAAAAGCTTTAGTTAAAGAAACGCAATCATCATTAAGGAGAAACAGGAAATGCAAGCAAAGCTCTCAGCAAAAAGAAGACAGGAAACCGGAAAGAACGAAATGAATCGTCTTCGCAGCAAAGGCGAAGTTCCGGGCAACATCAACTACGAAGGAAATTCAGTTCTGATTTCGTTCCCGAAATCGGCGATTCAGAAACTGATCCAGGGCGGGCTTCGCACAAGCACCGTCATCGAGCTTGATGTGGACAACCAGATCAACAAAGTGATTGTAAAGGAAGTTCAGCGTCATCCTGTGAACGGCGATATCGTTCATGTGGATTTCTACCGCCTGACTCCAGGCAAGAAGCTCACTGTGAACATTCCAGTCATGCCGAAAGGAAACGCAATCGGCGTGAAAGGCGGCGGAGCGATGGAACAGTTTTACAACAGCGTCAAAGTTCGCACAACGCCTGAAAACCTCAGAGAACTCATCGAAGTTGATGTGACTCATCTAGATGTAGGCGACGGGGTTCGTCTTTCTGCGCTGCCCGTTTCAAAAGAGTGGGACATCCGTCTCGAAGGCGATCCTATGATTCTGAAAGTTTCGCGCTCGCGCATGACTCTCGAAGGTCCTGAGGGAGCTCCGGGAGCTGAAGGCGCCGCTGCTGCTGCAGGTGCTGCGGCTCCGGCAGCCGGTGATAAAGCTGCCGCCAAAGCGCCCGAAAAGAAGTAATTTCTGTCTAAGGATTTTACTATTTCAAAGAAGGCGCTATGAAGCTCATCATTGGTCTGGGCAATCCTGGGGAGAAATTCCAGAACAACCGGTCCAATATCGGATTTAAGATTCTCGATGTTCTTGCGAACAACAATAACATCGAGATCCGCACCAAGAAGAAGAAATCGCTCATTGGTCGCGGCGAATTCGATGGCGAAGAGATTGTTCTTTTGAAGCCGCAGACCTTTACGGATCTGGCCGGCGAGGCAGCGCTTTACATTGCTTCATTTCTGAAGATCAAACCGCCCGATATCGTTGTCATCATGGACGACTTCGGGCTTCCGCTCGGCAAGCTCGTCGTCGAAAAAGGCGGGTCTGATTACGGCCACCCGGCGATCAAAAATCTTGCCATCGCCCTGAAATCTCCTGATTTTATTCGCCTTCGCGTCGGCATTCTCGGCAAAACCGCCGGCAAGCTTACCCGCGACAAATACGTGAGCTCTGAATTTGAGCCGATGGAGATCCTCCAGCTCATCAGCATCATCAACGATGCAGAAGCCGCCGTTCGCTCTATTTCCGGCGGCGACATCCACGAAGTCATCGAGAAGTTCAAGCAGTGATTGACGCTCCGTCCTTTGACGGTTATTATGGAGGCGTAATCCAATGAATAGAAACGCGCGTTATTTCATCCTCATCCTCTTCGGCGTTGTGGTCATCATGATGCTTATGGGCGGCCCTTCGCGGCTCCTGCAGCCTCTCGAGAAGCCCGAAACGCTGACATTCTCCCAGTTCAAGCAGATGCTGACCGCAGACGGCCGCGCTCAAATCGGCAGTATCTTCTCGCGTGCGGCCGACCGGGAAGAGGACAGCGTCGTACTCCGCATCACCCCGCGCAAGATCAGCGGCCGTTACGTAAAACCCAATGTCCTCATTGAACGCACGGACTCCATTGAGAAGATCCGGAGCAAAACCATTCCTTTCGAGGTCGAAATCGCCCAGGGCGCGGTGACTGAGAAGATCCAGCAGTCTCTCGATGAAAGCCAGGTGCTCTACAAGTTTGAAAATCCGGAAGAGTCCAGTCTCTTCAGCTCGATTCTCCAGATTCTGCCCTTTGTTCTCCTGATCGGCTTCCTCTGGATGTTCATGATGCGTCAGATTCAGGCGACTGGCAATCGTGCCATGTCGTTTGGAAAAAGCAAAGCGCGCCTCATGCCCGAGGGCAAAAAGAAACTGAACTTCACGGACGTTGCCGGCTGCGACGAAGCCAAAACAGAGCTCGTCGAAGTTGTAGAATTCCTGAAAGATCCCAAGAAATTCCAGGCGATCGGCGCGAAGATCCCGAAAGGTGTTCTGCTTGTTGGTCCTCCGGGTACAGGTAAAACCCTCCTCGCGCGCGCGGTTGCGGGCGAAGCGGGAGTTCCGTTCTTCTCCATTTCCGGTTCTGATTTCGTAGAGATGTTCGTCGGCGTGGGCGCTTCCCGCGTGCGTGACCTGTTCGAACAGGCGAAACGTCAGGCGCCATGCATTGTATTTATCGATGAGATCGACGCGGTCGGCCGTCTGCGCGGCGCAGGCCTTGGCGGAGGACACGATGAGCGCGAGCAGACTCTGAACCAGATGCTCGTTGAAATGGACGGCTTTGAAGAGAATGAAGGCATCATCGTCGTGGCTGCAACAAACCGCCCCGATGTGCTTGATCCTGCTCTCCTTCGTCCGGGTCGATTCGACCGTCAGGTTGTTGTGGACATTCCGGATGTGAAAGGCCGGGAAGCCATTCTGAAAATCCACGCGAAGAAAGTTCCGCTGACTTCTGACGTCGTTCTGTCTGCCATTGCCCGCGGAACTCCAGGCTTCACGGGTGCGGATCTTGCGAACCTCATCAATGAAGCGGCTCTTCTCGCTGCGCGCAGAAACAAGCGGCGCGTTACGCAGGAAGAACTCGAAGAAGCAAAAGACAAAGTCCTCATGGGACCGGAACGCCGATCGTTCATGATCACGCAGAAAGAAAAAGAAGTCATTGCGTATCACGAAGGCGGACATGCGCTTCTCGGCACGCTTCTGCCGTATGCGGAGCCGGTGCACAAAGTTACCATTATTCCGCGCGGCCGCGCCCTTGGTCTGACGCAGCAGCTTCCGGAAGATGACAAACACATCCATCCGAGCCGTTACTGGGAAGACCGCATCTGCGTTCTCATGGGCGGGCTTCTGGCCGAGGAGATTGTCTTTGGTGACCGCTCCACCGGAGCTTCCAATGACATTCAGGTGGCCACGAACATCGCGCGTCGAATGGTATGCGAGTGGGGAATGTCGCAGAAGATCGGAACCATCAACTACTCCACGCACAACGACAGTGTGTTCCTGGGCCGCGAAATCCAGAGCCCGCGGAATTACAGCGACGAGACTGCGTCCACGATCGACGAGGAAGTAAACCGCATTATCACGGAGCAGCGCGAAAAGGGACGAAGCCTTCTGCACAAGCACCGCGAAAAGCTGGAGCGCATTGCAAAGGCGCTGCTGGCCCATGAAAGCATCTCGGGCAATGATCTGACGGAAATCATGGGCGACGACGCCTCAGAAAGCCAGAAGCGCTCGTTTGAGGGTCCCGCTCAGGGAATGGGAGATCCGGCCCCGGCGCCGGCTACCTGATCGGGCCGATTC
>CAZUJO010000278.1:0-1942 GCA_964619995.1 uncultured Leptospiraceae bacterium | reverse complement strand
GAATTCTGCTCCAGGGCACGGGTTGCAGATCGTGAAAAG
Source organism: uncultured Leptospiraceae bacterium (assembly GCA_964619995.1). Lineage (GTDB taxonomy): Bacteria > Spirochaetota > Leptospiria > Leptospirales > Leptonemataceae > JAEUSB01. The sequence goes on along the minus strand of CAZUJO010000278.1, from coordinate 1,903 downwards.
GCGGGGAGTCCCCGCCTTTTTTGTTTTTGGAAAAAGACGCTTGAGACTGCGGAGCGCAGGGGCGAGAATCGAAGAAGATGGACGACGATTTAGTCAAGCTCCTGTCGAATCCGTTTGAAGAAGACCGACTCCCCAGCCGTGCGATGCTCGCCGGCCGCGCCGAGGACATGGGCGACGGTGAGTCGCACGACTTCCTCCGGGATCTTCGCGTATTTCGGGGTTCGCCGGAAACAGCGCTCTACGCGCACCGCAGTTCGATTGAGACCGTGCAGGCGAGGCTTTTCACAGAGACTCTTTCCCCCGGAGCTCGTCATGCCATTGAACCGTACCGGGCCCGCCTTACGCAGCACATCACCAGTTTATTAAAGAACTTTAAAGTATTCGTTGAAACCTGCTCGGAAGACATCCTGCTCCGCGAGGTAAAGAGACTCGAGCGCAGATATTTCGATACCGGCGCCACCGGCCCTCAGATGAACTTCCTGAAGTTGAAGCGTATCTACGAAAAGCTCAAGACGTTTCAGGAGCTTGCGCGCGCCGACTGGAGAGAGGTTTTCAAGGTAGTCGACACGCTCACTGTGATTGAGGAAACGCGCAACCTGGCGCGAAGCCTGGAAAAAGAAGTTCTCCGAAGCATTCCTCTCTTGATGCGGCGCACGGATCACTTTCTGGAAACCGTATCGAACTATATGGGCGGCGGCGAAGAGGCGCGTGACCCGGTCACTGGATCCTACAGGCTTGCCGTGCGTTTCCAGCCGGGTCTGCCGTATACGGTCGGACATGTTCTCGGCGATGAAATTGAGCCGGAAGAAGAACCCGAACAGGAAACCGAGGAGGGCGCTCCAAAGGAGCCCGAGGAATCGCTGAGCGGTTCGATCGCCCGTAACATCGTCATCGATACGCGCGAAAAAATTCTCAACAAGTCGAGCCTGATCTCCACTCCGCTTCTTGGTTCACGCGACTGGAATCGCACGCCCGCTTACAGCATGGAGGTTCCCGTCAGGCAGTATGAGGAGTGCTTCGAAAACTTTAAGAAATCATTCATCGTTCACATCGAGCCGGCGATCGTTCCGGCGAATGCGGCGACCTCACAGATGGCAGCGCGTCTCCGCTCGGGATCAGGCGAAAGCGTGATGGACGATTACGTAAAGTTAACGTTTGATCTTCTGGAAGAAATCGGAAACGATCTCGTGAACAAAGATTTTCCAGGACTCGATCGTCCTCTGGTCTTTCTCTACCACTGCGGCCCCATCGCAATCTACAACATCCTCCTTCTGATCATGAAGCAGCGTCAAATTGGGGAGATTCAGTATCTCGATGGCGCCGGCAATGCGATCCGCGAATATCCGCAGGAAATGTTGAAGAAGCTTCTCATTGACTGGTGGCGGGCGCGTTTCGAGGGTCTGGGCGCTGAGGAAATCGACTCGTACATCAACTATTCGCGCTGTCTGGATCACGTGAAAAAAGACTACCGTCTGCTCTACAACCAGGGAGTCGAGCTGCGAAAAAAAGAGCAGCCCATGGGTCTGTACTCAGGATTGCAGCGCTGGATGAAGGAGAATCGTGCGCGCGTGTTCGGCATTCGCCGCATGGAAGTGTTCCGTCGATTCATCCCCGGTATCTTCCTCAATTTTTGATTGCGACAGCCTGCTTTTTTCTGACTCTGGGTCATGGCAGCCCAGATGAAACAACTTCCCCGTGTACTCCCGTTTACGGATGAGCATCACGCGTACCGCGAAATGGCCGCGGATTTCTTTGACCGGGAGGTTGCCCCGTTTCATGAACAGTGGGAGCAGGACGGAATTGTTCCGCGCGAAATATGGGCGAAGGCCGGCAAGCTCGGCCTGATCTGCCCGAATTTTCCAGAAGAGTACGGCGGAGCGGGCGCGGATTTTCTCTATAACCT
>CAZUJO010000277.1:0-5445 GCA_964619995.1 uncultured Leptospiraceae bacterium | reverse complement strand
GCGTGGTGGTCATGTATTTCTGAATGGGGGGGATGGCTCTGTGCATTTTTGTCCTCTAGATGCAGTATGAGGGCAGGAGACCCGGATTCCTATGATACCGATCATAGTTTTTTACTTTCATTTTGTATTTTGGCCGGCACACTGGATTTTAGGCCCTTTCGGTTCGATATGGTACCCAGTATGAAGACGCTCGCATTGATTTTGGTACTGTTTGCATCGCAGACCTTCGCCCAGGCTCTCGAAGACAATATCGTGTATAGAGAGGCGGTCGAGAATGCGCGCAAATCCGGATTTGGAGATCTAGAAGTAGACAATCTTCACGGCGAAATTGCCGCGCGCGTCAAGGCCATTCTAGAAGCAGGCGGTCTGCCAGAGGGTCCGGGCAATTTCGAAGAGCTGACAGATGGGGCGAAGGTGCGTCCTGTCATTACGGGAAAGGATCGCGCAGGCAAGCCGTACCTGAGGCTCAGGCTGCGTGATGGCTTTAGCATCGCTTCTACGGAATTCCCATCTCAATTTGTGTTTCGCGCTCACTGCTATCTGTATCCAAAAGAGGGCGGCGGCCTGGACAAAATCGTATTTCAATTTTATCGCATCAATCATTCCGGTTCTTCTTACGTGCGCGACATGCGTCGTTACATTCATCCTGATCCCAGGGATCAGGCGCAGGCTGCAGGCAAACCGATTGGTGCGCCTCTTGAACTTCTCAACAACAGCAAACTTACAGTAGAGTTCTACGAAGCTCCGTCCACTGTGGTTCCCAAATGGGAAGGCCCAGACGGAGTGCCGGATGGCGCGCCAGACTGGAAGCCTCTTTCTACTCTCGAACTCAATACAAATGTGAAAGATCCAATTCCGTATCCAAAGCAAGCTCAGATCGTCTTGAACTACAAGAAGCTACTGAGGCGAGTGGACAGACTACTGGCTCGCGTGCAGAAGATGAAGATACTCGATCGCAACACTGCACTCGAAAAGATCATCGACTACAACGGCTCCAATTACTGAGGCGAGGGGCGTTAGTCGCTTTTGTTGGACAGCGGCGCATAACGTCTGATTCTTCCCGGAGATTACCGCACGCACACTGCACACACCAGGGGAGTGCTGAACCTTTGCGAGAAAGGAATTCCAAGGCTGGTGTAATTGGCAAACCTTAGGCCGGGGTCTCCACAGAACGCTGATCCCATCCAATACGGGCTGCTATACATGGCGACCGGGTAGTACATTGTGCCGGTGAATGCTACCGCGTAACCTGCGGAGCAAGTGTTTTGTCCAATTGCAGTATACACGGATCCAGCCGATCCCATGGCTACGCCATACTGCATGATTGAGTATCCCGCTCTGTTTGCGCTCACTACGATGATTGTATACGGAATATTTTGGAGGCCGCCGAATTGGTAACCTCCCGTCGCCACGTTTACTGGCCCTTCGCTTGCGCCGGAAACGGATGATCCGGATACGGAAATCGTGCCCGTTTCTCCAATGTATGCAAGTACCGTAGGAGTTGGATTTCCGGCGTTCGCAAATGTCGGTTGCGCCAGAGTGACGGATGTTTGGTCAGAGGCGAGCACTCGAAGTGGATTGAGAACAGGCGCAATGCCAGCGGTGCTTTGGGTTATGTCCTGCACGGAAATGCCGACGCTGTTTTGTGCAACGACGATCACGCGATAGGCCGTCCCGGGTATCAAGGATGCAAACTGATGTCCACCAAGCGATACGTCAACCGGCCCCTGCAGCGCATTTTGTACGTTACCTCCGTTGACCGAGATTTGACCGTCGAATCCGATGAAAGCTTGTACGGAAGCTAGCGGGTTCCCCACTGTCAGGAAGGTTGGCTGCGCGATCGTTACGGAGCTGGTATCCGTTGCAGAAACATTGAGGTTGTCCAGTACCGGCGCAACTCCCGAAGTGCTTTGGGTGATTTGCTGAACGAAATATCCGACGTCGTTTTGAGCCACGACAATGATCTGGTACGTCGTATTGGGATTGAGGGATGCAAATTGAACGCCAGACGTTGTCACGTTGATGGGCCCCTGTGAATAGCCGCTGACTTGTGCGCCGTTGGCGGCAATGGTTCCATTGATTCCCAGATAGGCTGTGACAGAAGGCGCAGGATTTCCAACAGTTGCAAACGTGGGTGTGTTGAGGGAAATTGAACTGGCGTCTGTGCTGTTGATCGAGAGTGCATTCAAAACTGGCGCAACTCCGGCTGTGTGCTGTACGATCTGCGCGGTTGAATATCCACTTTCATTCTGAGCAACCACGATGATTCGGTATGACGTGTTGCCCTGAAGGCCCGTGAACTGATATCCGCCTAGTGAGACGTCTGCTGGCTCATCCAGGTTACCTGATACGCTGGATCCTTGCAGGGAGATTATTCCATCTATTCCGATATAGGCTCGCACAATGGGATCAGGATTTCCAGGCGCGGCGAAAGTTGGCCTCGCAATCTCGATATTCTCTGCGTCCCAGGAATTGACCGCAATGGCGTTTAGAACAGGCGCGACACCACCCGTCCTCTGGATTATTTGCTGGGTGGAGTACCCTGGTCCATTCTTTGCCACGACGATGATTCTGTAGAGAGTTAGCGGATTAAGACCGGTGAATTGATGGCCTGATTGTGCCACGTTGATTGGCCCAGAAAGCGAACCTGTAACGACGGATCCTGAAACGGAAATCTGTCCGTTCACTCCAAGGTAGGCTGAAATTACCGGCGTTGGATTTCCAGCGGCGCTAAAAGTCGGAGGGGCCAGCGTGATTGATGTTGAGTCAGAGGTTTGGATTTCAAGTGGGCGTAAAATGGGTGCGGTGCCGTTACCCGTAGTCATTTGAATGATCTGCTGGACCGAGTAACCCAGTCTATTTCTTGCCACCGCAATGATTCGGTATGTGGTGTTTGCTTTTAGATTTGGGAATTGATAGCCCCCCGCAGCAACATTGGCGCTTCTTAGCGCGCCGGTGACTCTGAAGCCGTTTGATTGTATGACTCCGTCAATTCCAATGTAAGCCCTGACCGTTGGAGCGGGGTTACCTGGCGTTGCAAAGGTTGGCTGTTGCAGCGTAATCGTCCGGGCGTCAGACGCCCCGATTTCCAGAGGGTTGAGAACGGGTGCAATGCCGGATGTCCTCTGTGTGATTTGTTTGATCGAATAGCCTTTAACGTTGCGCGCAACAACAATGATCCTGTAGACGGTGTCCGCGTTCAGGTTTGAGAAGGTTGTGCCACCCTGAGTCAAGTCAATTGGACCCTGAATGGAATCACCAACGGTGGTCCCGGTTACCTTGATCCTTCCGTTGATGCCGACATATCCGACCACTTCCGGGGAAGGATTTCCGGCCCGCGAAAAAGTAGGTTTTATTAACGTTATGGAATCGATTGTAGAGGATGAAATTGTGAGCGGAAGTAGCGTCGGCGCGAGCGGACCCGTACGCTGCATAATTTGCGAAACAAAATAACCGGATGCATTGGTGCCTATGACAATAATCCTATAGAGTGTATCTGATTTCAAGTTCGCAAAATGATAACCTGCAGAAGTGACATCGACCGGGCCTTCGGTCGCTCCGTGCACAATGTCTCCTTCGACTGAAATCTTTCCGTTTATTCCGATGTATGCAGAAGCGCTCGCGACCGGTGTCCCCTGGTTGGCAAATGTAGGCCGCGCTAGATCGATGCTGCTTTCCGTGGTAGCGTCGGGGACAATCTCAAGCGCATGCAGTGTCGGCGAAGGGCTTCTACTGCCGCCACTCAGGAGGGCAAACAGAGGAGCGGCGTCGTCCAGTTCATCATCATCCACATGTGCTACGCATGACGTAAGGGTAAGAGCGGGGATCAATAGGAGCGATATATCTAAACGCATTTTTCACGCCTCAAAGTGTGGAAGACCAAATTGCACGGTTAATGCTAAACCCCGCGGTCAGGAATGGTGCAGAGCAACTCCTTTTTTTTAGATAGTTATGGTTCATAAATTAATTTGCAAAGTTCCTTGACGAATCCTTCGAAACCATCCGTATCAGTTCGCTATGCGTAAACATTCTGTTCTTCTCGTTTGTCTGGTTGGCCTCATGGTCTTACCATTGTGCAGAAAGGCGAGTCCGACTGCTTTTCTCGCTCAAACTCAAAGCGGTGGGGGAACATCTGGCGGTGCAACGTATGTCGGCTACGGCTTAACGACTTGCGCTGCGGGCTTCAGTGTTGCATACGTTGGGAGCGCTTACTATGTGGCAGCGCAGGCGGGGCAAACGGGCATTGGATCGGCCTTTTGCGGCGACAGCGGTGCCATCGGTGGAAATTATTCCAACCTGGGCGCATTTACAACACAGCGGGCGGGTTACCCGTTTGTCATGACTTGCGTCGTGTGCGTGAAATGATTCTGTCCTTCCTTGCTTGAAGAGCCCTTCGATCCTAAGAAACCCACGGCCGAAGCCTTCGGCCGGGTCGAACTCGGCCCTTTTTGCCTCTTCCAGGCCCTCTAAAAACCAATTTCTTGACAGGTCCAGGCCGTCCCGGAAATTGCCCGGTACCTATGAGAAATTATCATATTATAGTCGTGATCAAGGACGCGCCTGATACAGAAGAGCTCAAGAAGGGCGTCATTCAACTTCTGGGCCGTCACGAAGCAAAAGTAAGCGAAGATCAAAAGTGGGGTTCTAGACGTTTGCCTCACGGAATGCAGCACGAGCACGTTGGAATCTACTATTGCCTTACGGCGCAGATGGATGCAGGTCAGGTGAAGGAATTGTCTCACGATCTGAACATCCAGTCAGGCGTTCTGCGATTCATGGTCTCAAGAGCGGATGGCAAGTGATCTCAATCGAGTCGTCCTGGTAGGTCGACTCACGCGTGATCCGGAACTCAAGTCCGTTGGTTCTGGTAGCACGCTTTGCAAATTCTCTCTCGCGAGCAATCGTACATACACTGCAGGCGGAGAGAAGAGGGAAGAAGTAAGTTTTTTTAACTGTACTGCCTGGGGCAAGCAGGCTGAGATTCTCAGTCAGTATGCCAGAAAGGGCAAGCAGCTAGCCATTGAAGGCAGGTTGCAGCAGAGAAGCTGGGACGGTCCGGACGGAAAGAAACAATCTGCGGTAGATATCGTAGTAGAAAATTTCCAGTTCCTTGGCGCAGCAGGCGGTCGTGACGATTCAAGCAGAGGCGGCGGAGAGTATTCGCCTCAACCTGCAGGAGTCAGACAGGAAGACGCGGGCTTCGCTTCGGGTGATTATCCAGACGATGATATTCCGTTTTGATTGAAAGAGTAAAGGGAGCATGAGATGAAAGTAATTCTTCAAAAAGATGTGCCGGGCCTGGGCGATGCCGGTGAAGTAAAGAACGTTGCGGACGGTTACGCTCGCAATTACCTTCTTCCCCGCAAACTGGGAACTGCAGCACGCGGTGATTCAACCAAAGTACTCGAGCATCAGAAAAGAATGATGCAGCGTAAGATCGACAAG
>CAZUJO010000276.1:0-5452 GCA_964619995.1 uncultured Leptospiraceae bacterium | reverse complement strand
GACTGCAGCATTCGGTCTGCCGCTGATGAGCCGTCTTCTGCCGGCATCCGAGGTTCAGATTCTCGTCATCACTCCAACGCGCGAACTTGCCATGCAGGTCTCAGAAGAACTTGCAGGGCTTGGAAAACATGCCGGCGCGAAGGCCGTCTCTATCTACGGCGGCGCATCCGCGCGCGAGCAGATCAACGGTCTCAAACATGGCGCGAACATCGTTGCGGGCACTCCGGGCCGTCTGCTCGATCTGCTTGGTTCCCGCAGAATCAAGCTGCAGCCTGCGGCCGTCGTACTCGACGAGGCTGACCGCATGCTCGACATGGGCTTCATTGAAGATATTGAGAAAATTTTTGAACTATTACCCGAGGCCCGCCAGACCTTGCTCTTCTCTGCAACGCTTCCGGACCGGATCCAGAAACTGGCGGGAAAAATTCTCAGCGAACCCGTTCGCATTCGCACACAGAGCAGCGAAACCGCGGCCCGCATCAAACAGAAGTATTACGTAGTCGCGGATTCCGAGCGCGAAGCGGCGCTCGTGCGCTTGATGGAATTCGATCCTCCGGATCGAGCAATTGTTTTCAGCAAGACGAAACGCGAAGCGGACGAACTTGCTGCCCGCCTTTCCGCCAGGGGCATTCAGTCCCGGCCCATCCACGGCGATCTCGAGCAGAACAAACGCGAGCGCGTTCTGAGCACATTTCGCTCCGGACAGACCCGAGTTCTCGTGGCGACTGACGTCGCAGCGCGCGGACTCGACATCCAGGGCGTCAGTCACGTTTACAACTATCACATCCCGTACGATGCAGAAAGCTATGTGCATCGAATTGGACGGACGGGGCGCGCCGGAAGCGAAGGCGTTGCGCTGACCCTTGTCGCGCCGAACGAGATTCGGACGTGGCGCCGCATGGCGCGCGAAAACGGCGGCACCTGCGAGCTCGCGACCGTTCCTACGGCCGCCGACGTCCGGTCGCGCCGCGTGAAGGGACTTCTCGAGAGAATCCGCGCCACTCCTCCCGACCACACGCAGGAAAACCTTCTCGATCGCCTCCTCGAAAACATGGATGAGCGCGAGGCAGCGCTCCGCCTCTTGACCATGATCCAGAACACTGCCGAAGTTGAAGGGCCTGAAAAGATCGGAAAGCCTGCGGCCGAAGTGCAGAGCATGGGACGCGAAGAGAAAGGCAAAAAGCGCAAGGGCGGATTTCGCAAGGGCCCCGGCTTTGGAAACCATGCGCGTAAGGGGCGCGATCACAAAGGCGGCGGAAGCGGAAGAAAGGGCAAAGAACGGCGCGGCAAGCGGCGCTGATCCGGGGCCAGGACGAACAAAGCGAAAAGAGCGTTGAGGGATCAGCGCACAGAGACCGGCTGCAGCCTTTCCAGGATGCAGATGGTCACGTCGTCATCGAATTCCGCCCGGCCGCTGAAGGCCTGAACGTCGCCAATCATCCTTGAACAGAGATCCTCGGAAGGGATTTTATCGTGATGCGTTTCGAGGAATGAATAGAGCCTTTCTTCTCCGTACGCGTCGATTTCGGAAGACTGCTCCGTAAGGCCGTCCGTGTAGAACAACAAACGATCCCCAGGATCCAGCTGGAAACGAATGATCCTGTAGGCTTCCGGTCCTCCGGCGAATGCGCCAAGAAGGGTTCCATCTGCGTCGAGCTTCTCCGGCTTCCGGCCCTTTCGCAGGAGAATGGCCGGACGGTTTGCCGCGTTCGCGTACGTGGTCTCGCCGGACGCGGATATGCGCGCCACGCTTCCGGTTACATAGTTGCCCGTCCGCGCAAGATGCTTCTCGAGCCTGCTGTTCATATGTGCGAGAATCCAGGAAGGGTCGTCGAATAACGGCGCGGATTCCATGAAGATGGCTTTGAGCATGGACATGATCAGGGCAGCGGGGACTCCGTGGCCCGTCGCATCGGCGAAAAAGAAAACTGTTCCGCCCAGGTCATCGTGAAAGATATCGTAGAAGTCGCCGCTGACATCGTGGTGGGGAACGTACTGGCCCGACAACCGCAGGCCGGGAACCTCAAACGGCAGCGACAGAAGCAGCTGACGCTGAATGCTCGATGCAATCAGAAGCTCTTCGCGCATGCGAAAGTCCTGGGTGCGAAGCTCTGTCAGCGCTGTCTGCAGGTGATCGGTCCGCTCGATGACGCGCACTTCCAGTTCGCGTGAGTGGTCTTGAATCGCCCTGTGCATGGCACGCCACCGATAAGCAGCCACACCGATCATGGAAAATATGAAAGCCAGCATTCCGAAGTGCAGTCTGCTCACGCGCAGGTCGAGCACGCCTGAAAAGCTTGAGAAACCAAGGACGATGTCGTGCAGGGCAAAAATGATCAGCACAACAACTCCGGCGCCGAGAATCCTCGCTTCCGGCCGCCCCTGTTTCATGCCGCGCAAAAGCTGAACCGCGGTCAAAAGGGCAAGCACCATCGCCGCCATATTGAAGGGAAGAATCAGACGATAGGCGGCGAATATGCCGAAGGCGTCGAGCAGGACTGCGCCGGCCGCAAAACCGAGAAAAAGAGCGCATGCGGATCGCGACCGATAAAAAAGCGCGGCCGGCATGATGGCTTCTACGAAGAGCGCGACCCCGGCAGGCGAAGCATACAGGCAGAACAGTCCTGCTTTCGTCCAAAGCAGGGAATCGCCCATGATGAGCCGCGCAGCTGGATTCAGCTGAAAAACCCAGGTTCCCGTAGACAGAAGGAAAATCGTCAGTCCCGCCGACAATCGGTCCGGGTTGAAGGAGAGGGGTATGAGAAACGCCAGTCCCGCCACCCAGCAGACCACTACGACGAGAAACGGTCCCATTGCACTGGAAACGACAAAGCGCGCGACGTCTTCGACCGGGCCCGTATGCGGAACGACGAATCGCACGTTGAGCCGGGAGTAGACATGGAAGTACAGAAAGGAGTCCTTGCATCCATCGAGCGGAATGAAGTGGCTCGACCATCCCCGGAATCTTCCGGGCAGAAACTGCTCCTCGTCCGAATACGAATAGATCTGTCGGCCCGAACAGTAGACGCGCAGTGAAAAAGTGCTCGCGGGCAGGTAGAGGGCTTGATGCTCTCCGGGCTGAAACGGCACGCGAATGACGGCGGGTTCGTGCCCTGTGCGCATAACGGCAGGGATCCGAGTCCACGAAACGGAATCGGGCTTCGTTACGGCAGACGGAGTTTCGGATAATGGTCCGGCCGGGGTCATTTCCCATCCGTCTGTGCTGCGCACGACGGTGCCTCCCGGCGCGCAGCCGGCTGCGAAGGCAGACAGGGCGACGAGCATCGCATAACGGCCCATGCGGCAGTTTTCGCAGGGAATCTTTCCCTGCAAATGAAAAGCCAGGGGGAGACGGCCTGAAAAGCGGCGAAAAAAAGATGAGCCCTCCGGGGAGACCTGAAAAGCTGGGATATGGCCAACCTCCCTGCGCGCTGGATGAAGAAGCTGCCGGACCGATTCTGGATTCGTCTTCATATGACCGTCATCCTTCTGGGCGTCACTCTGTCGGGTGTCGTGATCGGAAAACTGTTTCAGGCCGCGGGGATTCACTCTCTGGAAATCCGTTATGCGCTCACCGTCGTCTGTTCGTATGCGGTGTTTCTCCTGTTTGTGCGCATCTGGCTCTGGTACGTAGCGCCGGCCCAGGCACAGAAGAGCGCCTCAACAAGCGGAGGCGACGGGCCGTCCCTGGATTCGATCGACCTCGCAGGGGTCAGCCTTCCGGACGGAGGCGGGCTTCCCGATTCCGTTTCCGGAGCAGGCGGATCTTTTGGCGGCGGGGGAGCGAGCGGCAGTTTTGCTGATTCTGCGGAATCAAGCGCGGGCTCGGGCTCCGCAAGCGGCGGTTCCGGCAGTTTCGATTTGAGCCTCGGCGATGCAGACGACGCAGGCGCCCTCATTCTGCTTTTGCTTCTGGCCGCGGCCGCGGCGATCTTCGCAGGCGTCTGGGTCTACGCGATTTATCAGGCGCCTGTGATTCTGTCTGAGGCCTTTTTTCAGATGCTTCTTGCATCCGGAGTCTTCAGGCGCGCGCGTCAGATGCACGAAGTCGGATGGGCCGGCAGCGTTCTTCGCGCAACGTGGATTCCTTTTGGGATCGTGCTCGCGCTCTCCTTCGGAATCGCATCCGCAGTCTCGCACTTCTGCCCGACCGCTGAAACGATGGTGCAGGCTGTGCGCAGCTGCGTGCTCCCTGCGTTGTGAGAGGCGGCGCGGGTTATCCGATCTTTGCGCTCCGCGTAATCTCTCCCATCCTGCCGCTCTGGTAATCCTGGAAAGCGGCCTGAAGTTCCTCGACCGTGTTCATCACGAATGGACCGTAGCGTGCGACAGGTTCGCGCGTCGGAACGCCTGCGAGGAGAAGCGCGCGTCCGCCGGATTCGGTTCCGCTCAGCCGGACTGTATCGCCGGGCCCAAGCACTCCGAGCTGTCCGTCTTTGAGAACATAGCCCGGCTCGCCGGCGCCTACGGAACCTTCAAACACATAGATCATCGCGTTCTGATCAGACGTTATGCGCACATCAGCGCTGGATCCGGACTCAAGCTTCCAGTCCTGGTAAACAATCGGAATGTGAGTCTCAATGACTGCTTTCACGCCGAGCGCTTCGCCGGCGATCACGCGAACGCTGCCGCGGCCGTCCGCAGTGTGTGCGGTTGGAATTCCTGTTCCGGGAACTTCCTGATAGCGCGGCTGCGTCATTTTGAGGCGGGCCGGCAGATTCACCCAGATTTGAAAACCATGCACGCGCCCTCCGTCGCGTTTGATTTTTTCCGACGGCTCTTCTGAATGCACAATGCCCGCGCCGGCCGTCATCCACTGCACGTCGCCCGCTTTGAGAAATCCGCGGTGGCCCGCTGAGTCTTCGTGTTCGAATTCACCTTCGAGCATGTAGGTAACAGTTTCAAAGCCGCGATGCGGATGATCCGGCGCGCCTACGGCTTCGCCAGGCGCATAGTCGGCCGGGCCCATTTCATCGAGGAGAAGGAACGGGTCGATGTAGCTGACGGCCTGCGTTGGAAACGGCCGCCGAACAATAAAGCCGCCGCCTTCGCGCTGGCGGATCGAATCGATTACATGAACCACGGAACGGATCTCGGATGCACTCATGGGTAAGACTCCCTCGTTACTACAATCTCTAAAACATTCAATGTTAAAGTATTGCGGATGGCCACTCTTTTTGACAGAAGCGCACACCGGGCAGGCCCGGCAGTACTAGTCCTTTCGGTTTAGTGAAAAAATTGCGCGCCGCACCAAAAAAGAATTCCGCTTTCGCACATCCATCCGTAAGAATTGCAACAGGGGGAATAACAATGCGCAAAATTGCACTGTTAGTAATCGTAGGGTTGTTCGCAGGAGAACTTTCTGCAGACACCTACAGACTTTTCGTACACGGTCGTTCGGGCATCAACCACTGCCAGCCACTTACTTCTACGGCCCGCGGCACTACAGACT
>CAZUJO010000275.1:0-5483 GCA_964619995.1 uncultured Leptospiraceae bacterium | reverse complement strand
AACATCATCCGCACATGCTGCGCAAACTCGCGCGGCACGCCGCCCGGCTTCGCGGCATAGTCGGGCACCACGTCGGCAAACTTCTGCGCGTTCTCGATGCGCTGCTCGAGCTCGCGGATCGACGTCAGGTACTCGTCGAGCGTTACGAACTTCTTCTCCGCGGATGAATCTGCGAGCTCAAAGAGAACCGACGACTTCGCCTGTTCGTAGAACTTCTCGTCGCTCAGCATCGCGTACTTAACAAACGGGCCGATTTCAGGCCAGATCTTCTCGTATTCCGCGCGGTTCTTCGTGAATTCTTCGTTCAGGCGGTCGCATACTTTCTTCGTGATATGCGATGCGATTTTGCGGATTTCCGGATCTGTCTGGACGTAGGAGCGCGAAACGTTCAGAGGGAGGTCCGGCAGATCGACCACACCCTGAAGCATGGTGAGGTATTTCGGAAGGATTTCCTGCGCTTCGTCCGAGACGAAGACGTTTCTGCAGAAGATGCGCACGCCGTTCTTGTTGATGTCGAGCTCGTGCATCATCCGCGGGAAATAGAGAATGCCCTGCAGCCGGAACGGATGGTCCACGTTCAGGTGAATGTGGAACAGAGGGTCTCCCTGAAACGGGAAAAGATATTTATAAAATTCTGTATATTCTTCCTTCGTAACCTGCGAAGGCTGCCGGCTCCAGAGCGCGTCCTTGCGGTTGACCTGAGCTCCGTCGACGCGGACCGGAACAGACAGGAAGTCGCAGTACTTGCGGACGAGATCGCTCAGCTCTTTTTTGTCCAGGTGCGATTTTGAATCATCGTCCATGTAGAGGCGGATTTCTGTTCCGCGTTTGGCGCGCGATCCCGGCCCCGTTTCATATTCCTCGCCGCCGTCCGAACTCCAGAAAGCAGCTTCCGCATCCGGCTTCCAGCTTCGCGTTTCGATCTCGACTTTCTTTGCTACCATGAACGCGGAGTAGAAGCCGAGCCCGAAATGACCGATGATTCCGTGTCCGTCCTTCTGCTCGTACTTCTTCATGAACTCTTCAGCGCCGGAAAAGGCGATCTGCGAGATGTATTTCTGAATTTCTTCCGCAGTCATTCCAATGCCGTTGTCTTCGATCGTGAGAATTCCCTTTTCGCGGTCAATCCGCAGGTCAATGGCGAAGTCCTGATCTTCCGCGCCGAAGATGTCTTCGTGCATCGAAACTTTCTTCAGCTTTGTGATCGCGTCGAACGCATTCGACACGAGTTCGCGCAGGTAGATCTCCTTTTCGGAATACAGCCATTTCTTAATGACCGGAAGGATGTTGCCGGTCTGTACAGATAGTTTACCTTTTTGAAGTGTTGTCATTTGCTCTCCCCGGCCGCAGTTGCCGAAAAATCGGCGTTATCTTTGCGGGCAGGGACAGGCCTGGTTGCACTCGATCTTGATACCGCGGCAGATTGCCATGCAGTTGTTTTTCAGAGTGCCTGATTCTGTGCAGACCTCTCCCGTTGGCAGGTCCAGGCACTGTCCGCATTGTTCTGTTTTCTTTTCCGGTCCTGCCGGCGGCGCCGGGGACTTGCAGAATGACCATGCGGAAAGGGCCAGAAGGATCGCGCAAAGCCCTGCAAACTTAAACATACAGCCTGCCCGATAAAGACCCGAAAAGTGCTCCGGGTCAAGCCATTTTTTTACGATGGCCCGCCCCGCCCTGCCGTTAATGGAAACAGTATGCTTTCGCCCACACTGTTGAAGACCACACTGGAATTGCTCCGCGAGCACCTGGGGACAACCGGGATCTCGTATCGGGCGGATGGCGCGACTGTATACGAATCCGGAAGACTTTCCGGAGGCGGACCGATTCCATTCCTTCGCGGCGAACTGTTCACAGGGCTTTTTGACAAAGAACTCACGGCGAACGAAAGAGGCGCTGTGCGCACGGCTGCGCGGATGATCGAGATTTTCGAAAGCGCTTCCATTCCCGACAAAGGGCCTCATGCGATTTCGGCTTCGCTCATTGCGAAATCTCTTTTTGAAATCGCCGTATCTCTCGAATCGCGCTCAAGACAGCTCACGCATTATGACAAGATACTCCAATTGAACCGCAGCATCCTTCTGGCCGAAGATCTGCAGACCGTCTTACAGGTATTGATGGATACGGCCCGCGAAGCGCTCAACGGAATGGGTTCCTCTCTGCTGCTCGTCGATCCCCGCACAGGCGAACTCTATTTCAATGTTGTGTCGGGCGAAAAGGGCGGCGAACTCAAAGAGATCCGCATTCCGCCGGGCAAAGGGATTGCCGGCGACGTCGTTCGCAACGCGAAGGCTGAATTGATCCGCGACACTGCGGCAGATCAAAGAATGTTCCAGGAAGTGGATCAGAAGCTCGAGCAGCGCACGCGCGAGATGGTGGTGGCTCCGCTCGTTGCGCGGGACCGCGTGATCGGTGTCGTGGAAGTCATCAACAGCCAGTCGTCAGAAGGCTTCACGCAGGAAGATCTTGAATTTCTTGTGAACATCGCTTCGCATACCTCGCTGCTCATTGACAACGCGAAAAACCGCGATGATCTGATTAAATCCAATCATGCTCTTGATCGCAAGATTTCCGAGCTGAACGCCTTCGGTGAAGTCAGCCGCGTTCTGAACTCGACTCTCGATTCAATCGAAATGCGAAAGGGCCTGCTGCGCACACTTCTCAAGCTGATGCGCATTGGTCAGGGCGCAATTTTGATTCCAGACCCCTCCGGCCGCAGGGTCGTTTCCGAGGTGCGCATGAAGCTGCGCGAAGGCCGCATCGAAGAGAGCGTAGAAATTGTCGTGTTCGAGGAAGCAGCGGACGTGATGCTGTGGATGAAGCAGAACCGCGAACCCTTGTTCTTCGCGCACAGTCAGGGCGGCGAAACGGAGGGACTCGTCCGCAGATTTATTTCTGCGAACGCAAATTTCTCAGAAGAGCAGCCGGATCTCTGGGTTCCTGTGTTTCAAAACGACAACGCGAGTATCTCTTTCATCGTTTCTCTCGGGGACGTTTCGTTTCGACGCAAGCATCCGTCGGATGACCTCACCTTCTTCAAAGGCATTATGAGCCTTTCGTATGCGGCGGTGCGCAACGTTGAAACCTATCAGGATGTAATCAAAGCGCAGGAGAGAGAAGAACGCATCCGCCGCGGCTTTCAAAAATATGTGCCGGAGCGCGTCGTTGAGGAAGTCTTTACGCAGGAAGAGAGTCCTGCTCCGCGCAGCCAGAAAGTCAGCGTCCTGTTTGCGGACATCCGCAATTTCACGCGCCATGCAGAGAACCGTGAGCCGGGCGAACTTCTTGAATTGTTGAATGAATTTTTCGAAGAGATGGTCGAAGCTGTGAATCGCTCGGGCGGCACCGTGGACAAGTTCATGGGTGATTCAATCATGGCGCTCTTCGGTGTTCCGGATCCAGGCGAAAGCGATGCGCGAAATGCGCTCGTGTGCGCCCGCGAAATGATCGGCCGGCTTGAGGTTCTCAACCGCCGCCGCGAAGACGAGGGGAAACCGGCGTTTCAGGTGGGAATCGGCGTAAACAGCGGTCCTGCCATCATCGGAAACATGGGCGCTCGCAGCCGGCTTGAGTTCACGGCGGTCGGCGACACGATCAACCTGGGCGCGCGCCTCGAATCGCTGACCAAGGTGTACCATGTGCGCGTCCTTCTGTCGGAAGACACTCTGAAGGCCGCGGGCGATGTGATCTGCCGCGAAGTCGATCTCATCCAGGCCCGGGGCCGGACGGCCGTTACGCGCATCTACCAGCTTGCGACCACGCGCGAAGAGGATGAAGCCATTCGGGCCTCGGCCGAGGTGTGGCCGGAGATGCTGAAGGCGTATCGGGCAAAGAACTTCTGGGACTGCCTCCAGATTCTCATTTCCCTGAAGGATGACCCGCTTGCCGAAGTATTCCGCGCCCGTTGCGAGGGATTCGTGAAGAATCCGCCTCCGGCGGACTGGAAAGGCACCTTCCAGGTGGACAACGTCTGGATTTAAAGGCCGGCAGGAATTCCTGTTGATCTCTGGATGATTGTCCCACAATGGGGCGCAGGATTCCCGCATGAAAAAGATCAACATCGAGCAGACCTTTGACCATCCCCTGGATATACTCCTTTCGGCGCGCCAGGAGCGCTACAAGCACCTGGACAAGTTTCCGGAGCTCAAGAATGTTCACGTAGCCAGCGAAAGCCGCGAAGGACACATTCTCAAGCAGGTGCGCAACATCTCTCTGGCAGATTCTATGCCCGCCGTTCTCCAAACGGTTCTTCCTTCCGGTGCGAACATGCTTGTGGAAGAATCCGAATTTGATGATACAACCAACACGCATACGTTCAAAGTCACTCCTGGCGGCGGGCTCGATAACATTTTCGTCGTGAAGGGAATCTCGAAATACTTCGCAGCAGGCGAAGGCAAGTCGACGCGCACCTACGACATTGAAGTCACGAGCAAAGTATTGTTTGTCGGCGGCGTTGTGGAAACAGCTATCGGCGACGTTTACCGTCACAACCTGGACAAAGACAAAGCTTCCATTGAGCACTTCATCCAGATGCTCAAAGAGGGTAAAACCTGAGCGGCGAAATTGAGAAGGAGCTTCGGGCAAGGATCTTACTCGAAGCCCTTCCCTACATCCGGGAATTTTCCGGAAAGACCATTGTCATCAAGTACGGCGGAGCAGCGTTAGACGATCAGGCGAGTCTTCGCGCGCAGTTCGCTGAAGACATTGTGCTCCTGCACTATGTTGGAATCAAGCCGGTCATCATCCACGGCGGCGGGCCGCGCATCAATTCTCTTCTGAAAACGATGGGCATCGAATCGAAATTCTCCGGGGGCGTCCGCGTCACGGACGATGCCACGATGGAAGCGGTTGAAATGGTTCTTTCGGCCAGCATCAACAAAGAGATCGTTTCGCTCATTGACCGCAAGGGCGGAAAAGCCGTGGGGATTTCAGGACGCGACGGGAAACTTGCTCATGCGAAGCGGGCCAATGCAGAACTCGGACGGGTCGGTGAAGTCCGGCCCGAAGACATTGATCCGAGCGTCCTGCGCAGTCTGATATCCGGCGGATACATTCCTGTCATTGCTCCGGTTGCATCCGATGACAGCCGCGACAGTCTGAACGTGAATGCGGACACAATGGCGGGAGCCATCGCTTCCGCGCTGAAAGCCGAGAAGTTCATTCTGCTTACGGATACGCCAGGCGTTCTGCAGAACGGAAAAACCGTCGAAAAGCTCGGCGCAGACCAGGCGCGCGCGATGATCGCATCCGGCGAAATCTCCGGCGGCATGATTCCGAAGGTGCAATGCTGCCTTTCCGCATTCGAGCAGGGCGTCGGTCACATCCACATTGTGGACGGCCGCGTTCCGCATGCTATTTTATTAGAACTGTTCACGCGCCAGGGCGTGGGGACCATGATTGAATGAGAGGACTCCGTGAACAAAGCTGAGAAACTTGTAAAAGACGTAGTAAGGACCGTGCCGGACTGGCCGGAGACGGGCGTGATG
>CAZUJO010000274.1:809-5507 GCA_964619995.1 uncultured Leptospiraceae bacterium | reverse complement strand
AGTCCAGGCGATGGAAGGCGCCGTGGAAGAAGTGCTCCACTGGGATACATCTTCGTTCTCTGCCGACCTGAGGCGCACGTTGCTCAGCTACCTGACGTTCCACCGTGAGACTGTCTGGGAAATCATTCAGGAAGCGAGAACGCTTCTCATGTCGGATCGGCGGGAATACGTAAAAAGGCTTGTAAATCATCATAAGGAATTCATTAAGTGGCTGTCCAGAATGGAGAGAAATTTCGCCGCCTGATGCCTCCATCGGGCGCGCAGCCCGATTATGAAACAAGCCTCAATCGTACTTCTATTAGTAACTGCCTGCTCTACCGTGCAGGAAGTGCAGGTGCCTGCCGGCGCGCGCACAGAATTCCCTGAACTCGGGCTTTCATCCTCAGCCCGTTCTTCCGCCTCCGATCGGCGGGAGCCCCCGAGTCATTCGCCGGATGGGAAATTGAAGTTCTTCGTCTCGCGAGGCAATGTTCTTCCGAACATCAGCGCAGCGATGCAGGAGACCGCCTTTCTGAAACTTCAGAAGGCGATTCGCTTTCCGGACATCGAATATGCAACTCTGAACGATCCAATCGGAAAGCCGGCCGCAATGGATGGTCGACTTACGTTTACGTTCGAAGCGTCCGGCAAAGGCGGTGACTTCTACATTCGCGCAAGCCTCCGCGATGATCAGGAAGGAGTGCGCGTTCCGTTTCATGTTGAACCTGCCAGCGTTCCCGAATCGTTTGAAATATCACGCGCGGAAGGAACTTCCATTCTGCGCGCGCCCGCGACCTTGCGCCTGACGTCAGAATCCCTTCGTGCTGAAGACATTCACACGATGCTGCGCGAAAGCGTGATGGGAAATCTGGACGTTCAGTCTTCCGGTTCTGAATGCACGGTTGTTCTAAAGAACGGCGGCGCACCGCTGAATCTCGGCAATGCTCCCTTCTCGCGCAAAGTAGTCGAAGGCAGCTACGTTCTCGTTGCATCGCGCAAGGGACACCCTTCCCAGGAAATCCCGGTGAAGATATTCGCCGGCGAAAAGAAGCGCGTCTTCATTGCCTGGCCTGATGATCCTGAATCGGCAACGACTGCGTTTCTGAGCGCGCCCGCAGGCCTTCGCCTGGCGGTCGATGACGAAGTGAAAGGGTCGACTCCCGTATACCTGCTCAATGAATCGGCGCACAAGGTTGAGTTTTCGCGGAAGCTTGCAGACGGGCGGTACGAAGTTCTCGGATCCGCCAATCCCGCGGGCCGCGACCGAAGCCGCGCGCTTCTCTTCAAATATACGGAATCGTTTGCAGACGGTTATCTTGATTCGGATCTCTGGCAGCCCGTAACAGAAAAGTCCGTCAAGCCTCTGAAGGGAGTTCGCACACGGCCGTTCATCGTAGATGAGCAGAAGACAACGCTTTCTTTCCCGATCAGCCAGGGCCAGGGCTTCATCGCCTGGATTTCAGATCAGGATTCGATCTTCGTGGAGCGAGTCGGCAATACGTTTGTTGTGCAGACAGGCAAGGGCACCACTATGAGCGGCCCGAAGAAAGCCTTTCAGCCCATAAAAGAGAAACCGGACCGCACGGTGCTCGTTGAGTACAATGCGAAGAAGAAGACCGTGGAAGTGGAACTCGACGGTACGACCATCTACGAAGGACCGTTCCAGCCCGGCGCATTCGGGCAGCTTGTAGTTCTCGGCCCTGAACAATTGCCTGTAAAGAAACTGGATGTCCGCACCGGACGGGGAGTATACGAAGAATGAAACTGAGATTTCTCCTCATTGCATCGGTCTTTCTGATTGGCTGCGCCACCGCTCCGCCTCCCACCATTTCCGGAGCGCGCGAAGAAACCGTCGTCAATCCGGAAGCGCATCGACAGGCGCGCGACTGGTTGAACCGCGCCAACCGCCAGTTTCAGGACCAGAAGTTCGAGGACTCCCTCGCCAGCGTGCGAAAGTCTCTCGGGTTTGAAGAAAGTTTCGAAGGGTATTTTCTTGAGGGCAACAACCTCATGAAGTTAGGCGATCAGGAAGAAGCTTTGCGGCCGTACCTGAAAGCGGAAAAACTCAATCCGAAAAACGAGCAGCTGGAGCTGTTCCTGGCAATGCTCTATACGTCGCGCGGCCAGCTTGAAGAGGCGCAGCAAAGATATCTGCGCCTGAAAGAGGCCTATCCGCAGGAAGGTCTCTATGCGCTGAAAGCCGGAACCGGTTACAAGCTTTTGAAAGACTACCCGAACGCTTATAAAGCGCTCAAAGATGCAGACAAGCCCGGATTCGCGAATCTGGATCAGGTGTACCTGCAGCTCGGCGATGTTTGTGTTGAGCTGAAGAAGTACGAAGAAGCCGATTCCTATTTCAAAAAGGCGCGCGAAGTAAATCCGAAGCTTTCGGACGCATCCGCTGGCCAGGCGGCAGGAAAGACAGCGCGGCTTCTTGAAGAAGGAAACTCGCTGTTCCGCCAGAAACGATACACGGATGCCCTTGCCCGATTTGACGAAGCGAAGAAGGAATCACCGTCTTCGACTGCGCCCTGGTATCTTGCAGCTTCGACCCGTTATGCGCTTTCTCAGTATGCCGGAGCGCAGCAGGACCTTCAAACGATGCTGAAGCTTCAGCCGGAGAACACAAACGGCCTTCTTCTCATGTCGAGCACTCTGCAGAAGCTCGGGAAGAACGTGGAAGCCGAGAAGATCATCCGCGGCGAAATCAAAAAATCACCGGGAAATGCGGAGCTCTACAACCGGCTGGGGTCCATTCACTCGGATCAGGGACTGAAGAAGCAGGCAATTGAAGCCTACCACCGCGCGCTCCAGCTTCAGCCGAACTACATTCCGGCGCGCATCAACCTGGCTTTCGCGTATCTGGACGACGGACGATATTCAGACGCAGACCGCGAGTTTTCGCATGCAATCGCGCAGGATCCTCAGAATGAAGATCTCCAGAAGGGAAAGCAGCTTGTGGGTGTTTACAAAGCGCTCGATCTCGGGGACCGCAACTTCCGGGCGCGCAAGTTCGACAAAGCCATCACAGATTACCAGAGTGCTCTGAAAATTCGAAGCGATCTTCCGGTGGTTACGAACTCCATTGGCCGCGCTGAGTTTGAAAAGAGGTCCTTCCCGGCAGCCGAAGCTCAGTTCAAAAAGAGTCTGACCCTGGACCCGGAAAATACGGCTGCCATGATTGGTCTCGTAAAGACGTACCGCGCGATGGGCCGCAAAGCAGACGCGGACAGCTATTCTGCAAAGGTGAACCAGCTTGCGGCAGCCAATCCAGCGCGCGCCGTGGAGCTCGGAAAACTGAAAGAGGAAGAGAATCCGAAAGAGGCCGAGGAGTATTACAACAAGCTGCTCAAAGACCGCCCGGATGATGCTGCCGTTCGCATGCGGCTTGCTTCTCTCTATTATAAGCAGGGCGCAGAAGCCAACAAGCGTGAAAACTACGAGCAGGCCCGCGCGCTGTTCCGCAAATCAAAAGATCTGGCCGAAGTGCAGGGCGTAGATGAGGCCCTGGCGGTCGTCGAGGACAACATCGCACATGCGCCGCTCCTTCCTGCCTTGAAAAAGGCCGAGGATCTTTACACCCGCGGCAGATTTGAAGAAGCCCTGCCCATCTATGAGACGGTCTACGCGAAGTGGGACAAGTCCCTGATTCTTGTGAAGATCGCCTCATGCAAAATGGAGCTGGGACGAAAGGAAGAGGCGATCCGCGCGCTCAACGAAGCGGCAGAGAAACGCCCGGAAGATCTGGAGCTCACAGAGGCAGTTTTTACGTATTACTTAACGATCGGCGAGACGGAACGGGCCCAGGCCGGATTCCAGAAGATTCTTGAACAGCATGAAGAGGCCTACTACTCTCTTTACAAGCTCGGGATCATTGACCTGAGAGCTAAGTCGTTCAAGACGGCCGTGGATTTCTTCAATCGGTCGATGATTTACCGCCCGGATTTTGTGGAAGCCCGCATTGCGCGCGGCGTTGCTCGATATCAGGCAGGCGAACGGGATGTTGCACGGGCTGATTTTGAAGAAGCCATGGCGCAGAAATCTGAACTCGCGCACCTGAACCTCGGGATGATGCAGTTCAACGACAACATGCTTGATCAGGCGCAGAAGATCTTCGAAGATCTCATTGCGAAGAATCCGGATTATCCCGAACCGCACTATCACCTGGGCTACATCTACTATTCACGCGGGGATCTCGACCGCGCTGAAAAAGAGGTCACACTTGCGCGCAACGGCAGGGATGATCCGGCCGATGCCGCGGCGCTCGCGAAGATTCTAGAGAAGAAATACGAGCAGAACAAGAGTCCGGAACTTGCCAATCGGATCAAAGAGACCTATCGCACGATTCTGAAGAAATATCCTGCATCGCCTCGCGCGAAAGAAGCCCGCGAACGCCTTGCGAAACTCGACGGCGCGAACGTTCCCGTGATCGTTCCATATACAGGAGCCGGCAAGATCATGTCGCCCGTTCTGTATCAGAACCTCATTGTGACTGCGGAAAACAAGAGCCTGCAGGCGTACGAGGCAGGAAGCCATCGCGTTCTGTGGAGACGCTTCTTTGAGAAGCCCGTGTCATCTATGGCCGCTTCGCAGGGAATTTTCATTCTCTCGGGGGACGTGATCCACCTGATCGATCCGGAGAACGGAGCCGATCTCGGGACGCTTCCCGCCGAAGCAGGGGCAAAACTCCTGTCGGACGGCGACCGGCTGCTTGCGGTT
>CAZUJO010000274.1:0-799 GCA_964619995.1 uncultured Leptospiraceae bacterium | reverse complement strand
GCGCTCTATTCTATGACGGACCGAATCGCTGTGGCCGCGCCCGATCAGGCGCGCTACTTCATGGCCGGCGGTGTCGCCTATCGTCTTCGCGCAGGAAATCTTGAGAAACTCAATGAGCGACTGACGGTAGAAAAGTCGGCAGCCTTGAAAGGCAATGTCCTGGCGCTCACCGCCGTTGGTCCGACTACTGTTGTGCTGACTCCGGGTGAAGTCATCCTGTTTGATGCGGCCATGTCGCGCGTTCGCAGCATCCCCGTTCCCCGAGGTTCGGACCGACTCTCAAGTTCGGAAACCGGGTTCCTGGTTTACTCGGCCTCTAAAGTAATTCAGTACACGCCCGATGGTGACAAAAAGGCGGAACGAAATGGCCAGGCAATCCAGTCGGCGGCGCTCATTGGCGACGGCCGCCTGGTGATCGTGGACAAAGACCAGGTGAAGATACTCGATGCGTCCGGCGCGCAGGTATGGGCTTCGGATCTTGGCCAGGATCGTTTGTATTCGCTCTACTATTGACGCGCGGAGCGAAACGGCGCGCAGCCACTGGACTTTGGGCCTCTATCTGCCGAAAATTGGTTGACAGAGGCCCAAAAAAGTCCGGAATCACGGAGGCGGGGGATACAGAAGTGCAAGAAGAAGAACAAAAAAACCTGAGCAAGCGCTGGCGCTATTACATCGATAAGCCGTTTCAGAACCAGTTTATGGCGCGATTTGCCCTCGTGATCGTCCTCGTTACCGTGGCGACGCTGGGAGTGCTCGCGGTGCTGGTGGGTGCCGGAGCGTTCATGGCGATGCTGGCGCT
>CAZUJO010000273.1:0-5563 GCA_964619995.1 uncultured Leptospiraceae bacterium | reverse complement strand
CCTGGCATGCCAGGGAATGCATCTCGTTGTGCCCGAATACAACGGGTCATTCCCAGGAATCTTAAAACATTTTATCGATTTGCTGAAGTTCCCGGAAGGTCTGGAGCACCGCCCTGCCGCTTTCACCGGCCTCGCCGACGGAGTCTGGGGCGGCCTTCGCGCGGTCGAACAGCTGCAGATGGTTTTCAACTATAGAAACGCTTACTGTCTGCCGGAGCGTGTCTGGTTTCCGCGCATTCAAAAGATCATGCACGAAGGCAAGATCACGGACGAATTCCTTGCGGGTCTCTTGCGCGACCAGGTGCAGAGGTTCCTGAAGTTTTCGGCCCACCATCAGGGCGAAGCAGCCCGTTCCATTCAGCCTAAAAAATAAAGAGCGTATAACGTATGATAGACCGCTATTCGAATCCAGAAATTGCAGGAATCTGGGAGCTTGAAAATAAGTACCGCATCTGGCTTAAGGTCGAACTGGCCGTAACCCGCGCCCTTCATAAACGCGGGCAGGTTCCGGATCAGGACTGGAAAGAGATACAGGAAAAGGCGGCATTTGACACAAAGAAGATTCTTGAGATCGAAGAGGTTGTGCAGCATGACGTGATTGCGTTTCTCACAAACGTCCGCGATCATATCGGCCCGGCGGGCCGGCATCTGCACTACGGCATGACGTCATCCGACCTTGGCGACACATCTCTCTGTCTGCAGATGGTCGAGTCCACGGGAATTCTTCTCCGGCGCGTGGATGCGCTCATTGAAACGTCACGCGCTCTTGCTATCCGTCACCGCAATCAGGTTATGATTGGACGGACGCACGGCATTCACGGCGAGCCGACGACGCTCGGTCTGAAGTTTGCGCTCTTCTTCGAGGAGATGCGGCGAAATCGTGAGCGTCTTCTTCGCGCGCGCGAAGAAATCGCAGTCGGGAAATTGTCCGGCGCCGTCGGCACGTTCTCCGCAAACGATCCGGAAATTGAAGAAGAAGTTCTCGCAGAACTGGGCCTGAAGCCCGATCCAGTTTCCACCCAGGTCGTTGGACGCGACCGTCATGCGTATTTTCAATCGGTGCTCGCGGTGATCGCCGGTTCTCTCGACCGGATGGCGCAGGAAGTGCGCCTGCTGCAGAAGACGGAAACGCGCGAAGTGGAGGAGCCTTTCGCGCAGGGCCAGAAGGGATCGAGCGCCATGCCGCATAAGCGAAATCCTGTTGTGTGCGAGCGAATCTGCGGTCTTGCGCGGGTCATTCAGTCCAATGCAATGGCCGCCTATCGGAACATGCCTCTCTGGCATGAGCGTGACATTTCGCACTCCTCGGCGGAGCGCGTGATTCTTCCGGACAGCACGATCGCGCTCGATTATATCCTTGGGAAAATGAAGTTCGTTCTCGACGGTCTGCACATCTATCCGGACGCGATGCAGCGGGACCTGGAACTGACTCGCGGCCTGATTTACTCGCAGCGGCTTCTGCTCGCCCTCGTGGACGGCGGAATGCAGCGCGAAGACGCCTACAGCCTGGTTCAATCCGCGAGCATGCGGGTCTGGGCCACTCCGGGTCTGACGCTGCGGCAGGCGGTTCGGGATGCGGGCGTTACGCTTTCCGAACAGAAAATGAACGAAGTTTTCGATGCTGCCTATTTCCTGAGAAACGTCGATTTCATTTACAAAAGACTCGGCCTGTCCTGAATCAGGCCTGTGGCCCGACTCATTGCCCATGTGGACATGGACGCATTCTATGCGGCCGTAGAGCAGATGGATCACCCCGAACTGCGGGGCAAGCCCGTCGTTGTCGGCGCCGACCCGAAAGGCGGCCGCGGCAGGGGAGTTGTTTCTACCGCCAGCTACGAGGCGCGCAAATACGGAATCCGTTCTGCCATGCCTGTGTCGACCGCCTATCGCCTCTGTCCTCAAGCGGTTTTTGTCCCTCCGCATTTTCAACGTTATTCGGAATTGTCGGACATCGTCATGGAGTGCCTGGCCGAGTTCTCGCCTCTCGTGGAAGCGGTCAGCATTGACGAGGCCTTCCTCGATCTCACCGGAACAGAAGGGCTCTTCGGATCCCCGGAAGAAATCGGACGAAAGATCAAAGCCCGCATCAAAGAGAGAACAGGGCTGACGGCCAGCGCCGGAATTGCCGGAGTCAAATCGGTTGCAAAGGTCGCGTCCGATCTGCACAAACCGGACGGACTGACCATTGTGCCGCCCGGAAAAGACCGGGAGTTTCTCGCACCGCTTCCCATTGAAAAGATATGGGGAGTCGGCGCGAAGACCGCCGAGCGCCTGCGCAAACTCGGATATGCAAAGATAGGCGACGTTGCGAAGGCTCCGCGCGAAGAGATGGAGCGGCTGTTCGGGAAATGGGGCGCTCACATTCATGCGATCGCGAACGCAGAGGACGAGCGCGGCGTGGCCCCGGGCTGGCAGAGAAAATCCATCAGCGAAGAGACTACGTTTTCCGAGGATTCCACGGACAATGAATTCTTAAAGGATGTTCTCGCGCAAATTGCGGAAGATCTCTCGCAGAAGATGATCAAAGAAGGAATCCGCGGCCGCACACTGCAGATGAAGATCCGTCTGACGGGCTTTGAGACCCACACGCGTTCGCGCACGGTCAGCGTGCCTGTCCAGGATTCGCGCACGCTGCGCGACTTTGCGTGGCAGGAGCTGGCCGCCTTCGACCGCGGAGGGAAAGGAGTGCGTTTGATCGGCATTGGCGTCTCAGAGCTCATACGCGAAGAAGAGCCGCAGCAGCTGGATTTGTTCTCAGCGCAAAAAAGGCCCGATGAAAAAGTAGACCGCCTGATTTTCGAAATGCAGGAGAAATTTGGCGGACGAGTCAAGCGCGCAAGCCGCTCTAAATCCTGAAACGAACGATAACATGAAACTGTATTTCTCAGACCGCTACGAAGTCCGGCTGCCTCCGGATCACTCTTTTCCGATGCGCAAATATTTCCTTCTTCGGAAGAGACTGATCGAGCGGGGGATTGTCACGGACGCCGATCTGATCGAGTCATCTCCCGCCCGTGCAGACGATCTCGTCCTTGCGCATTCGCCTGAGTACGTACAGTCTGTGCTTCTCGGGACGATCTCAGCCGATGCCATGCGCAGAATCGGATTTCCGTGGAGCGAAGACCTGGTCGTTCGTGCGCTCGCAGCGGCCGGAGGAACGATCGCCGCCGCGAACACGGCGCTTGCGGAGGGATTCTCGGGCAACCTGGCCGGGGGAACGCATCATGCGCACTGGTCCGAGGGGGAAGGCTTCTGCATCTTCAACGATTTCGCAATGGCGATTCGGCATTTATTTCAGCAGGGGCTCTGCAAGAAGGCCGCCATCATTGATCTTGACGTGCATCAGGGCAACGGCAATGCGTCGATCCTCGCCGGACGCGATGATGTGTTCTTCTTAAGTATCCAGGGCGAGAAAAATTTCCCCGTCCGCCGATACAGCGCCACCGTGGACATTGATCTTCCGGACGGAACCGGCGACGACGAGTATCTGGAACGTCTGTCGACTGCGCTTCCTGCTATATTTGAATTCGGGCCGGACATCATTCTCTACCAGGCAGGAGTCGATCCCCTCAAGGAAGACAGGCTCGGCCGCCTCGCTCTGACACTCGAAGGTCTCTGGGAAAGGGATCATATGGTATTTGAAGCGGCAAAGAAAGCCGGCGTTCCCGTTTGCGCGGCGATTGGCGGAGGTTATGCGACGCCCATCGAATTGTCCGTGGAGGCGCATGCGAACACGTTCGGCGCTGCGCGCCGCGTATATGCTTGACGGTCTTTTCCATGGGCTTACGCTTGAGGCGTGAATCGATATTTGATCATTGGCGGAAACAGCGTTGCGGGCCAGGCGGTGCTCGACGCTCTGCGAAAACATGACCCGGCTGGCGCCGTCACGGCGACGTCATCTGGCGATTCGCCGGTAGCGGGCGCGGGCGAAACGATAGGCGGCATTGATCTTTCGAATCCCGGCAGTCTCGAAAAGATTCCGGAAGCCGGCTATCGGATGCTGTTTTTTACTCCTGCGTTCGGGCCGATCGGTTATCCAATCGCGGTCACGCCCGCCTCTGACGTGAAGCAGGCTCTGGATTTTTCCTATCATCCAATGGTCGCTTTGAGCTCGCGCCTGAAACCCGAGCTCACGGTCGGCTTTACAGCCTTCTACTGGCTGCCGCACACGCTCACGGCCTACGGAAGCATGGCGTATGTGAAAATCGCTCAAGAACTCCTCGCGATTGAGAACCCGGCGCAGTTTCGGATGATTCGAGCCGGATCGTTTGTGAGCAAGGCAACGCGCGGAATCGGCCTCCTTTTGCAGCGCGCCCTCCGGGATACGCCGCACAAACCAATTCAAGAGCTCGGCGAGAAGTGGAAACAGAGCGGAATGAAGTTCGGCGACTTCTTCTTCCAATATGCCTGTGATTCCGAAAAGGCTGCCTTCTCTGGACGATTTCCGTCTGCGCACCGGCAGACGAACCAGGCGGACATTGCGCGCGCCGTGGGACTGCTTCTTTCGGGCGAATCGGCGCCCATCATCAATGTAATCGGGGACTGGGTCTGGACGGATTCCGCGCCGCAACCGTTACCCGGCGACTTTCGTCTGGATGTTAAATATTTGCTTGCAGGACCCTGAACGAACCTGCGACATGCCGGGTCATGCATCCAAACGAAGAGCTTCTTGAAAAATTCTATTCCGCATTCCAGAAACGGGACGCGGCAACCATGAACTCGTGCTACCACGAGGACGTTGAATTCTGGGATCCAGTTTTCCACGACCTGAAGGGCTGGCGCGCCAGAGCAATGTGGACCATGCTGACGGAGCGCGCGGCCCCGGATTTCAAGCTTACCTACAGCGGAATCAAAGCAGACGACACAACGGGCCAGGCGCACTGGGAGCCGATCTACGCTTTCTCGAAAACCGGAAACATTGTTCACAACATCATCGATGCGAAATTTGAATTCAAAGACGGGAAGATCATCAAGCACAGAGACTGGTTTGATCTGTGGAGATGGGCGGGACAGGCCCTCGGCATGTCGGGTAAGCTGCTCGGATGGACTCCCATGGTGCAAAACAAGATCCGCGGCGAAGCTCAGACGGGTCTTGAGATGTTCGTAAAGCGTAAGAAGCTCGGGCCAGGCAAGTGACCCTGCGTTGACCCTGCGTTGACGCAGATTCGTTAAATGGAAGCCGGAGAAGTCCTCCGGCTTTTTCTTGTACAAAATGATTCATTCGGTTTTTGGAATTACAGACGAGGACGCCCGGCGCATCCTTTCAGAGGCGCTGTCGCGCGGCGGCAGCTACGCGGATATTTTTTTTGAAGAAAGGCGCAGCTCGTCTGTTTCGCTTGAGGACAGCATCATCAAAACCGCAGGCAGGGGCATCACATGCGGGGCCGGAGTTCGTGTGCTCAAAGCAGATCAATCGGGCTACGCATTCAGTGAAGACCTGAGCGTCGAAAGTCTTCTTCGCGCCGCGAAAACTGCTGCCGCGATCGCAGATTCGCAGAGCACGATCCAGGTCGCTCCGGTATTTGAAGGAAAGAGAAGAGATCTCTACGCTGCCACGCAATCG
>CAZUJO010000272.1:726-5569 GCA_964619995.1 uncultured Leptospiraceae bacterium | reverse complement strand
GGCGAAACACCTTCGAAGCCTCTGCCGCCGGGCATTACGCTGAATCCGCGCGGAGAGCTCGTAACGGACGGATGGACCGATCACGATTTCGACCGTGAATGGGAAAAATACAAACATCTGCCGCCTGTGGATCGACGCAGCGGAATCGAACGGCGCAAGAACATTGACCGGCGCATGCAGAACGATCCGCGCCGGAAAGACAGACGAAGCGGCGAAGACAGACGCAAGGTCGATCTTTTTAAAGAACGCGAAGAGTTCTTAAAGAAACTTGAGGAACACAGAAAGCGCAAGCGCGAATACGACGAATGGCTCGCAACCAAAGACGAACTGCCGGTGCTGCCGCCGGCAGAGCTTCCGGTGGAAGCCCC
The DNA here is from genome assembly GCA_964619995.1 of uncultured Leptospiraceae bacterium. Classification (GTDB taxonomy): domain Bacteria; phylum Spirochaetota; class Leptospiria; order Leptospirales; family Leptonemataceae; genus JAEUSB01. Next base: position 5,201 of record CAZUJO010000272.1, on the reverse strand, counting down.
GAAGGAAGAAGAAGAGAAAAAGAAGAAAGAAGCCGTCATCGAAATCGAGCATGCAACGATCCACATCGGAGAGTTTCCAAAGCCGGCAGAACCGGAGCCAGAGGCGAAGGAAGAGCCGGAACCCGAACCAGAACCCGAACCAGAGCCGGAGCCTGAGCCAGAACCCGAGCCAGAACCGGAACCTGAGCCCGAGCCGGAGCCCGTTCTCGAAGAGGAAGAACCGAAACGCATCGTTTTTGAAACTCCGGAGCCGGATTTGCAGCGGGTTCGTATGCCCGCCGTGGGCGAATACGATGAGGGAAAGATCCTCGATGCGGCGCGTGACCTCTCTAGCCAGCCGCTTCATAGTCTTGGAATGCCGTCGGGCCTTGTCATCGAAGAAGAGCCTCAGGTAGTCACCACAGCAAGCGAAGAACCCGAACCCATTTCTGCCGCAGCCGGACCGGCAGCCGGTACAGAAGACGAATCGCTCGAGATTCCCGGACTCGAAGAGCCCGAAGAACCCAAAGAAGAAAAGCCTGCCGTTCAGGAGATCCGCGGCGTTCTCGAACTCAAACCGCCGGAAGAAGATGACGCTCCATTCCTCACTCTTACCTACGATTTTACGAAGATTCCGGACAGTTTCAAACTGAGCCGCGACTACCATACGATGGAATATGCGTACTACAAATATAAGCCCATGCTCGTGAAAGCCCAGGAATTCACGCGCCGCAAGATGCTGAAAAACGCCTTGAACTACTATCGCGTGATCAAATCACAGAATATCCCTCCGGAATTCAAACGCATGATCAACCGAAACATTCGCGACATCACGGAGTACCTGGAAAAGTTCCTGATGAGCCGCGCCGGATGATACAGGCTTTCGCATTCCTCGCCGCAGCCTTCTGCCTTCTCACCGGATGGCTGATCTATTCCAGGATTCACTTTCTCAAACGCTGGTTCATACCTCCCGCGCTGATTGGCGGCGTGATTCTTTTCTGTCTGGGCCCCGAAGTCACCGGAGTAGTAAATCACGAGGCGCGCGATTTCATTCGAAGCTGGCCTCCGCTGCTTCTCGGATACCTGTTCGCCGCCATTGTTCTCGGATTTGAATCCGGCTCTTCTTCGCAGGGACTGCTCGGACCCGTCGTCCGGCAGAATCTATTCGTCTGGTTTCTCTCGTTCGGACAGCTCTTCGGGGCCTACATCATCTACCTCCTGTTCTTTCGCGGGGAGATTTCGCCGCTCATTGCGCACGTGGTGGAAATCGGCTGGGCGGGAGGACCGGGATCCGCGGCCGCCATGTCGACCGTTATGCGGCGACTGGGACAACCGGCGATCGGAGATCTGGGATTGTTCTCGGCCACCCTGGGACAGCTCTGGGGCGCTGTGAGCGGAATCTGGATTGTCAATCATCTCAACCGCCGAACGGACAGACTTTCCGAACAGCCCGGCCTCAGCTCGAACGATTCCGCCGCGGCTCGGGGCGGAGAAAAGATCTCCGCGAATGCCGCCTATCGTTCTGACAGCATTGCCGATCCGGAAGTCCGCAAACCCAGACTGCCGGATGCGAAGCAAATCCTTCGCGTTCTCCTTCTATTTCTGCTGCCCCTTTCCGCCGTCTTTCTCGGTATGGGGGCCAAACTGCTCCTCGCGCAGATTTCTGCGTTTACGCCCCGCGCGCTGTTTCTTGGCGACATACCGCTCTTTCCTCTCGCCCTCCTCTGCGCGTTTCCTGTGCGAAGCATCGCCGCGCGGGCGGGACTCATGACTCGAGAAAACTGCGAGGTGATCTCTACGATCAACGGCCAGGTGCTCGACTGGATCATTCTCGCCGCGCTCGCAGCCCTTCAGCCGGCCGCGTTCATCTCCATGCTCATCCCGTTCTCAACGATGATGTTCTTCGGAGCGGTGTTCTGCTTCGTGCTCATGTATATCTTCGCGCCGCGCATGCTTCCGCGCGGTGTCTGGCGGGAGCTTGGCCTCATCAACTATGGAATGGCCACGGGAACGACGGCTCTCGGCCTCATGCTCCTCGGGCTGCTCCGCTCGAAAAACAAAGAGGAAGCGCGCATCATCTATGGACTGGCCGTGCCGTTCAATGCTCCCTTTGTGGGCGGAGGGATCATTTCTCTGACCCTGCCGGAATGGACGGCCCGGGGCGGAGAATTTGTCATTCCGATATTGCTTTTAGCTTCAATGGTTATTATGTTTATAGTATGCAATCAAATCGAAAAAGCGCAGGCCCGTCATGAGTGAGCGCATGCCCGTCCTGTTTGCCGGCCACGGCAATCCCATGCTCGTCCTGGCCGACAACGAGTTCACACGCGGCTGGGCGGCTTCTGTGAACGGCCTGAAACCGCGCGCGATTCTCGCCGTGTCGGCTCACTGGGTAACTCGCGGCACATTCGTAACCGCGCAGAAGGACCAGCGCCTGATCTATGATTTCTACGGATTTCCTCCCGAGCTTTATCAGGTCCAGTACCCGGCCGCCGGATCCCCTGAGCTTGCAGCGCGCACGTCCGCTCTCACAGGCGCTGCGCCCGATGAAAGCTGGGGGCTGGATCACGGCACGTGGTGCGTTCTGGCGAAGATGTTCCCGGCCGCCGACGTGCCGGTCATTCAACTCAGCCTAGATGCATCGAAAGGCGGGCGGGCTCACCTGGAGATGGGAAAAATGCTCCGGCCCTTGCGGGACGAAGGCGTTTTGATTCTCGCGAGCGGAAACATTGTGCACAATCTTCAGGCTGCGGATTTCAGCGGGCGAAAGCCGCCCTACGACTGGGCTGTGCGATTTGACTCGGAAGTGCAAAAGCTGCTCGACGCGCGTTCTTTTGACCGGCTCGCTGAATATGAACTCATGGGACGAGACGCGCATTACTCCGCTCCGACTCCGGAACATTACTGGCCGCTCCTGTATGCAATCGGCGCGGCGGACGAAAGTGACCGCATAACGTATCCAGTCACGGGAATGGATCTGGGATCCATTTCCATGCGATCGGTTAAATTCGAAGCCTGAAATGATTGACCTGTCCAGCCCGCTCTCTCTCAAGAATGCACGCATAAAAAACCGGCTCATGAAATCGGCCATGAGCGAACAGCTCGGCACGCGCGATCATTCGCCCCGGCCGGGCCTGAACACTCTCTACCGCGCATGGGCGCAGGGCGGGATTGGACTGTGCGTCACCGGCAACGTCATGATCGACCGGACCGCGCTCGGCGAGCCCGGCAACGTTGTGCTCGATTCAAAAAGCGATCTGACCCTTTTCCGCGAATGGGCGGAGGCGGGGAGCGCGAACGATACGCAGCTCTGGATGCAGCTGAACCATCCGGGCAAACAGGTGGCCCGAGTCCTTTCCCGCGAACCCGTTGCGCCGTCCGCTGTGCCGCTGTCGGGAGGACTTGAGAAAGTTTTCAATCCGCCGCGCGCTCTGACGGAAGCGGAAATTTACGGAATCATTGAGAAGTTCGCGCTCGCTGCGGGCCTTGCAAGACAAGCCGGCTTTCAGGGAGTTCAGATCCACGGCGCGCACGGCTATCTCGTCAGCCAGTTCCTTTCGCCGCGGCACAACATTCGCACGGATGAATGGGGCGGAACAGAAGAAAAGCGGAGCCGGTTTGCGGCGGAAGTCTACCGCGCAATGCGAAACGCAGTCGGCAAAGACTTCCCGATCGGCATCAAACTGAACTCGGCCGATTTCCAGCGCGGAGGATTTACCGAAGAGGCTTCTATGCGGGTCCTGCAAATGCTCGAATCCGAGGGAATCGATCTCATCGAAATTTCAGGCGGAAACTACGAAAGCCCGGCGATGACCGGCGCACGAAGAAGCACGATCGAACGCGAAGCCTACTTTCTCGAATACGCGCAGAAGGCCCGCGAACTGGTTAAAACACCGATGACCGTCACCGGGGGCTTTCGAACCGCAAAAGCGATGCGCGAAGCGCTCCGTTCGGGCGCCACCGACCTCATCGGCCTGGCACGGCCCCTCGCTGTAGACCCGGAATTTCCCCGAAAGATACTTGATGGAACAATAGACGGAATTGATGTGCAAAACCCCACGACGGGCAGCGCGTTTCTGGACCGAATGTCGATCATTTCCATCACGTGGTACGAACACCAGCTCGCAAGAATCGCCGCCGGCCAGGCGCCGAACCCCCGTATGTCGGGAATCCGATCCGTTCTTGCCACCGCTCTCTCGATGGGATGGAAATCCTTCGTCAGAACGCGGGCGTAGTCTGCCGGCCTTTCTTCGGCGAGGCCTCAAGAAGTTCCAGGGGATAAGATGCCTTAAACGACTTGATTTCTTCGGCTTTCTTCGCGCCGTTCCATTTCAGGAGCTTGCCGCAGAGATCCGCGGCGCGTTTGACCGCATCGTCTCCAGGATAACCGAAGCTGCCGATCGCGAGGCGGCGCCCCAGAACGTCGCTTAACGTTCTCGCGGATTCATTTTCCACGGCATAAACGATCTGCGCCATGATATCAAACCGGCCTGGCT
>CAZUJO010000272.1:0-716 GCA_964619995.1 uncultured Leptospiraceae bacterium | reverse complement strand
GGCCTGGCTGGTCGGAAACCCGCTTCAAGAGCGAGGGTTCTTTTCGCGCAAGCTCCAGCACGTCCGCGTAATCTGTTCCGTAGAGCGTAAACAGATGATTGAGAACGTTATCCGGCACTCGATGATTCATCAGCGCAACCTGTTCCCAGAGCTCGGTCACAGATGCTCCGAAGGATGGAAAGCCGTGAAGCGGGTCGCGGTCCGTGCGAACATCTTTTACAGGAGTCTGAGGCGCGAGCTTGCGGAGTTTTGTCAGCGCAGCGTACATGACGTCTTCGCCAAGCTTGCGTGAAGTCGTCCATTTTCCGCCCAGTACTGAGATCAGTCCCTCGATCTGATCGGCTTCTGCCGCATGATCATAGATTTCGTATTTGCGCGAAGCTCGGTACGTTGACTTGCCCGAAAACACGAGGGGCCGAATTCCGATTGGCACGTGCCGGATCTTTTCCCGTGTCAGCGGTTTGCCGGGCAGCAGCTCATTGACGAGATTCATGAGAATCTGAACGTCGTCCTCCGTTGGCCGGAGTTCGTCAGGACTGCCGTCATACGGCGTATCGGTCGGGCCGATCAAGGTCATCCCTTCCCAGGGAATCACAAGACAGTGCTGGCCTTTCTTGTTCCGCAGAAAGAGCGTCTGATCTCCGATGATGCGGTCAGTGAGCAGGTGAATGCCTTTGGATCTCTGCACTTTGTGCAGAGGCTCGCGCTCGATGAGT
>CAZUJO010000271.1:0-5590 GCA_964619995.1 uncultured Leptospiraceae bacterium | reverse complement strand
GGGCATGGGCCTTGTGGGCGTAAACGTGCCGGTTGGATGGGGAACGTTCATCATCAACTTCGTTTTCTGGATTGGTATCGGACACGCGGGAACGCTGATCTCTGCCATTCTCTACGTGTTCCGCCAGCAATGGAGAACGGGCATCAACCGTTCCGCGGAAGCCATGACGATCTTCTCTGTTATGACTGCGGCGACCTTCATTCTGCTGCACGTTGGTAGAACGTGGGTGATCTTCTGGGGTCTGCCGTATCCAAACGAACGCGGCGTTCTCTGGCCGAACTTCCGTTCGCCGCTGGCATGGGACGAATTCGCGATCTCTACCTACTTCATCACCTCTCTCGTATTCTGGTACATTGGTCTGATTCCTGACTTCGCATCGATTCGCGACCGCGTAGCTCCGGAAAAGAAGATCCGCAAATGGATCTACTCCGTGTTCTCCTTCGGATGGGTTGGATCAGCCCGCGCGTGGAGCCACTACGAAGCGACTTCGATGATCCTCGCTGGATTGTCGATGCCTCTCGTGTTCTCGGTACACTCCATCGTATCCTTCGACTTCGCGACCTCCGTAATTCCCGGATGGCACGCGACGATCTTCCCGCCCTACTTCGTTCTCGGCGCTGTGTTCTCCGGTTTCGGCATGGTTCTGACTCTGCTCATCATCATGCGCGAAGTCTTCAAACTCACGGAATACATCACGATCAAACACCTGGAGAACATGGCGAAGATCGTAACGCTGACGGGCTCGCTCGTGGGTCTGGCCTACGGAACGGAATTCTTCATCGCATGGTATGGCGGATCGCAGTTTGAAGGCTTCACCTTCATCAACCGCGCATTCGGTCCTTACTGGTGGTCCTACTGGATCATGATCTCCTGCAACGTGATTTCACCGCAGCTGTTCTGGTTCAAAGCGATCCGTACGAACCCTGTGGCGCTCTGGATCATCTCGATCTTCGTAAACATCGGTATGTGGTTCGAACGCTGGGTGATCATTGTTACATCTCTCCATAGAGACTACCTGCCTTCAAGCTGGGACATGTTTATCCCGACTCTGCATGACTACCTGATCCTTTTTGGATCGTTTGGAATGTTCTTCACATTCTTCCTCCTGTTCGCTCGCTTCTTCCCGACGATTGCAATCGCGGAAATCAAAGCGACGATCAAGTCGCCGGATGCGAAAGGATTTGGACACTGATATGCTGGCAACACTCGATCGTATTTTCCAACCTGTAGAAGTCCTTCTGGACCGAGTCTTCGGCGCAATCCTTCCCGGGCTGCACAAGAGACTCGATAAGCTCTTCGAATACCAGTACAACGAGACGCGCAAGGGCGTCTTTGGACTGTTCGATACTCCGGAGAAGATCAAGAAGGCGGCTCAGGCAGCTCACGAGAAAGGATACACTGGATTTGACTGCTTCACTCCATTTCCAGTGCACGGCCTGGAATTCGACATGGGCCTGAAGCGCTCGCGCATTCCCTATGTTACATTCTTTCTGGGCATGACGGGAACGTTAACCGCTTTCCTTCTGCAGTTCGGCGTTCATGAGCAGATCTCAACGATCCCTTACATGAATTCCTATCCGCTGAACATCGGCGGCAAGCCGACTTTCAGCTGGCCGGCCATGGTCCCGATTTGTTTTGAACTTACCGTACTCTTTGGCGGCCAGTGCACGGCGGCTACGCTCTTGCTTCTCAGCAAATTGCCGCGGCCGTTCCGCAAGCCGATTCACAAAGACATTACCAATGACAAATTCGCTCTCTGGATTCCGGCACACTCTGCCGGCTATGCAGAAGAAGACGTGAAGTCATTCCTTTCTTCCATCGGAGCGCAGCAAGTCACTGCGGTGGATGAGAAGAAACCATTCTGAGGCAAAGGTATCATGACGCAGGAAGAGAAAAAGTCACTCATCACCCGCTGGATCGTCGCCGCTGCATTCATGGGCCTGTTCTGGGGTCTCATCTTCGTAGTTACGGGCGGCCGCTTTCACAGCAACGTATCCGGCTTCCACTGGTTCCTTGATATGCACGACACATCGGCAGTCAAAGCCCAGCGCGAAGACACGACGACCCTCGACGAAGTTAAGGTTGCGCTTTTCAAAGGCGCAGACCAGAACGAAGTGTGGGGCGGACCCGGCTCTGCCGTTCGCGTTCCTCCAGAAGGGACCGTTCCGCGCGGATACGAACCTTACCCTTACTCTCAGGCTGAGATCGATCTCGCCGGCGCGAATCTGAAAAACCCGCTGCCGCTCACACAGGCCGTTCTCGAGAGAGGCCAGGATCGATTTGAAACCTACTGCTCTGTTTGCCACGGCCATGGCGGTCATGGCGACGGCTCTGTGATTCCGCGCATGGTTCAACCGCCGGATCTTATTACAGGTCAGTCCGTGGGCTGGCCCGATGGTAAAATTTTCCATATGATGACGATGGGGCGCGGTCTCATGCTCCCTTACGCAGCTCAGATTCGTCCGGCAGACCGCTGGGCGATCGTTCACTATGTGCGCCTGCTCCAGAAAAAAGGAGGGGCAAAGTAATATGAAACTCCCAGAAGAAAAAGCGCTGAACTTTCAGCTCTCGCCTAAACTCAAAATGATCTCACTGGGTCTGATTGCATTCGGACTCCTGACGATCGCGTATCAGATTGTTTTCCCGTGGCATCCAGCCGCAATGGAAGGCGCCGAACACGCAGCCGCCGCAGGACATCATGCAGGCAATCCGCGCCTGTTCATGTCTCTGCACCTCGCGCTGCTCGTTGCCATTCCGCTGGGACTCGGCGGCCTCTACTTCGTCGCATTCAATCACCTTGCGGGCGCCGCATGGTGCGTGACGATCCGCCGCATCGCGGAAGCCTACTTTCCGTATCTTCTTGTGGTTCTCGCTCTCATGGTCGCGGTATTCTTCGGCCTTTCGAGCGTGTTCGGTCACTGGGTTCCGGAAGCTTCGGGCGGACATGCATCGCCGGATGACGTTCTTTTGAACCTCAAGAGACCGTGGCTGAACATTCCGTTCTTTGTTGGAAGAAACATCTTCTTCGTCGTGCTCTGGCTCGTGTTTGGCTTTATTCTCTGGAAGAAATCCACCGATCAGGATACCGATGGTTCCGTAGGCCACACTCGCTCGCTTGCGAAATGGTCGGCGATTTTCATTATCCTCTTCGCGCTCTCCTACTCCGCGAATTCCTGGGACATGAGCATGAGCCTTGAACCGCACTGGTTCTCGACCATGTGGGCGCCTTACTGCTACGCGGGCCTGGCTCTGACAGCATTCTCATCATTGATCCTCTGGATCTGGTATCTGAAGAGCAACGGCTACTTCGGCGACGCTCTCAATGAGAATCACTACCACGACATGGGCAAATACATGTGGGGCCATTCCGTATTCTGGGCCTACACGATGATCTGTCAGTATCTGCTCATCTGGTATGCTCACATTCCGGAAGAAACAATCCTCTATAGAAAGCGCATCTACACACCGGAACTCGGTTTTCAGCCCTGGGCGATTGTCAGCCTGACGCTGATCCTCGTGCGCTTCGTGGTCCCTTTCTTCCTGATCATCCAGCGCAAAGCAAAGCGGAACATCAAGCACCTCGGCATCGCAGCTGCGATCGTGCTGCTTGGCCAGGTAATTGACGTTTACTGGATCTCTTACCCGACGCTTGCGAACGGGGACTTTGTAATGTTTGATCTGCGCGAACTCGGGACTCTGTCTCTGGTTGCGGGCAGCTTCATTTTGATCACCGCCTGGTCGCTCAGCCGCAAGTCGCTGGTTCCCAAAGGCGATCCGCGCCTGGAGGAATGCCTCCACTGGCATCAATGAGGATATGAACTTGAAAGCAAAAGCATTCATTACATCCGCCGCCTTCGCGCTTCTCGCGATTGGCTGCGGTCAAAAAACGCCGCCGGTCTATGAGGTTTCTCAAGATCAGATCTTTCTGGGATCCGTTATGTATTCCCAGGAAAACTGCAAGAACTGTCACGGCACTGGCTGGGACGGCAAAGGCCCGGACGCTGCAGCTTCCGAGACGCCGGTTCCGAACTTCCTCGCAGCGGCAGGCCCGGAGAAAACTCCGGTCACCTACTTCAAGGCGATCACAGTCGGCACGGACAAAGTAAAAAATCACAGCTACCAGTCTCTCACAGACAAAGGCCGCTGGGCGCTCGCGCATTTCCTTTACTCACTGCGCAAGCCGCTGGAAGGGGACAAGGCTGACCAGCAGCGCAAGAACACGGAAGCGCAGATGGCTGAAGTGCGTGACCAGTACGCAAAGGCACGCCGCTGGAACATGGGATTTCAGCCCATTGATCAGCGCGAAAAAGCGCCTGACCTGGCGGAACTCGTAAAACTCGCAGACATCAAGACCGAAGCCGGTCCGGGAACTGTAAGCGAAGAACGCCGCAGCCGTATGACGGGCGGACCGGGCGCGGACATCTATGCGAACAACTGCGCCAGCTGCCACGGCAACTTCGGCGAAGGACGCAACATCACATTCGGAATGGGTCTGATCAATTCAAAGGCTGACTTCCAAGGAATGAAGAAAGTCCGCGCGATGATTGCGACGAGAGACCTGGCAACTTCCAGAGAAACCAGCGCGGGCGCTTTGAAAGCGGCGCATGGAAGTGGAAGCCTGCTTCTGAACAACTTTGACGCGTTCACCGACAACGAGTGGAACGCGCTGAGTGAATTCATTCGAGGAATTGCGCAATGATGAATCTTACACCTGACTACCGGAAGGCGATTGCCTTTCATCTCGGCGCCGGCGTCATCTGGACGTTAGTTGCCGTTGTATTTGGTCTTCTCAATCAACTGCAGCTCATGCTGGGCTGGCCTGAGCCGGACGTAATGGGATACGGAGTGATCCGTCCCCTGTACACAACGGCTTTGATCTTCGGCGGCATCGTGAGCCTGTCCATCGCCGGATCTTACTATGTAATGAAGAAAGAAGGCGAACTTGCATGGCAGCCGCTGGCGATTGCCGGCTTTGGACTGCAGCAACTCGGCCTGATTCTCGGGATCCTCGGCATTGCGCTGGGAGCGAACAAAGGCCGCGAATACGGAGAGATGAACTGGATTTCCGATCACCTGTTCTTTCTTTCTATAGTATTCTTCATCGCCATCGTGTTGAAGTCTGTAAAAGAGCTGAACGCCTCCACGTTGTTCATTCTCGTGGGCGCTGCGGGCGGAGCGGCGAGCTTCATGCTCGGCAACCTTGCCCTGCCCTACAGCCCGATGGGCGAAGTGCCTGTGACAGCCGGCATGCGCGATGCAGCGGTGGGCGAATTCTACAAGCTGAGTGTGCTTGGATTCTTCATCCTGTTTCCAGCTTTCGGACTCCTCTATCACTTCGTGCCCGCTCATTTCAAGCTTCCTCTCTACAATGAAGGGGCTGTGAAATTCCAGGCGATCGCGATGCTCGCCTTGATTCCTCTCTCCGGCGGAGCGTATCTCGCTTACGGCGCCGGCCCTCAGGGCGCCGCCACATTCGGAATCATCTGCGGCATTGCGCTGAACATTGCCGTGATCATGGGCGCAGCCAACCTCCTCTATACGGTTTCTCGCGGACCTTCGCGGGTCTGGTTGAATCAGGACGGAGCCTACC
>CAZUJO010000270.1:0-5604 GCA_964619995.1 uncultured Leptospiraceae bacterium | reverse complement strand
GGCGAAAAGTCATCGCCGTAGAGCATTTCAGCGAGGGTCCTCGGCGGAGCCTCCGGAGAAAATGCGGGATCCGCGCCGGCGAAGATCATGGTTTCGAGGATGGCAAGGAGGGCCTCGTGCGGATGAAAGATTCGTTTCGCATGGGGAGCGAGAACCGGCCGTAGTTTCACAGGATCAAGCCCCGGCCGCGCGAAATCCTTCACCATCATCATCTGGTTCTTTGCGCGCATGCCGGGACGCTCGCGGAGAATCTTCTCCGTGCGGTAAATGAATTCAACAACGTCAATGCGTCTCGAGTCCAGATCCGCGACAATGAGCTCGGGCCATTCATCGACGCTTGTCAGAACCTGGGCTATGTCCTCGGAAGCGGAAAAATCCATCCGCGGTTCGCGTCCCGCAAAACGAAGAATTTGCCGGATGCGAAGGCGAAACAGTCCGTCGTCTGAGATGACAAACACCACAGAGGAACGCGGCGGAAGCTCCGCCGGAGGCAAGAGAATCGGCATGCCGTGATCCAGCCGCTGAATGGCGACTGCGCCCGCCGAGAGGAAGGGCGTGATTTCCGAATTCTCACCGGCAAAGATCAGGACGGGGAGAAACCAGGAGAGGAGCTCCTCAACAGTGCGAATATCGCATTGGGGCATGAAGTGCATGCGAGAGAGATCCGCCGGCGGCGACGCAACATGCGCGTAGTTCTGCCACCGCCCGGGCGCTGAGCGCTCGAGCCAGTATCGCAGAAGCAATTCCTCAGACTCGGACAGGCGATGACCCACTGTCACCGGATACTCGCGCATAAATTCAGAATTGCAAGTCGGCGCACACCGTCAAGACAAGGCCATGCGAAAAACATGGGTGTGCCCTCTCCTCTTGATCACCCAGTGTTTTCTGTTTTCCTCGCGCGCGGGCAGCCCCGACGCCCTGAAAGTGGAATCCGAATACCACGGGCGCATCCTCACCTACACACTGTCATTTGAACCTTCTTCCGTTGAACTTCGCCCGCTTCCCGGACGCAGCGGCCGGCCGCTGTATACCGGTCTTGACGTTCTTGCCGAATCCGGTTTTGCCCTTCTAAAAGGTAAACGATTCGCACTACTTACGAATTCCACCGGCCTCAACCGCGAGCTCGAAACCGGAATCGACCTGATGCTAGCAAACGGCGTGCGGCCCGAGATTTTGTTTGAGCCGGAGCACGGTATCTTTGCGGCAGAAGACCAGGCGGGAGGCGAAGGACTGCGCACCGATCCCCGCACGGGACTTCGAATCTTCAGCCTCTACAGCAGCCAGAAGCGTCCGCCGGCAGCGCTGGTGCAGGGCCTCGACTATCTTGTAGTCGACATTCAGAATCTGCCCGTCCGCTGCTATACCTACATCACCACGCTCAGCTATCTGCTGGAAGTTGCGCAGGAAACAGGAACTCCTGTGATGATTCTCGACCGGCCGAATCCATTTGGTTTTCTCCGCGCCCAGGGACCGTATCCTCGCTCGGAGCTGCGGAGCTTTGTCGGTTACGCCCCCGTCCCATTTCTTTATTCGATGACTGTGGGAGAGTACGCGCACTTCGCCGCGCACGAAATCTACCCGGGACTCAAAGTCTCCATCATCCGTGTTTACGGATACCGGCGAGACAACATGGATGCGGCAGTCAGCAACTCCTGGATCAATCCTTCGCCTAACATCCCTTCGCTGGAGAGCGCTCTTGTATATGCCGGTGTGGTTTTTTTCGAAGGAACAAATGTAAGCCTGGGACGCGGGACCACGCGCCCGTTCATCTATGTAGGGGCGCCCTGGATGAAGGCGCAGGCCGTGGTTGCGGAGATGCGGTCCCTGAAACTCCCAGGGGTGCAGTTTTCGACCGTTTCATTCACGCCGACGAGCTCGCTTTATGCGGGCGTTCCGTGCACGGGTATCCAGATCCATCCTTCCTCGCTGGACTTTCAGCCAATTCGCGCCGGCTATGAGTTGATGCGCACCATTCGCAGGCTGCATCCGGATCGATTCTACTTTTTGTTTTCGGGAACGGCATACGCAACGGACAAGCTGTGGGGCAGCGATTCGTTTCGCGTGGCCGCGCAGAGCGACCTTCCCTACACCGCGTTTGAAAAGATGTGGAAAGAGGACAGCGAAGCGTTTGAATCCTGGGTCGCCGCCTATCGTCTGTATTGATCGGGATGAAGCGGCCCCGGCATTGCGCCGGGGTCCGTAACTGAATGGTTATTCCTGTGGAGCAGGAATTTTTGCGAGTTCTGCCTGGCAGCCCGCGCTGAGCGACGACTGCTTCTCCCGCAGACACTGGATAATGCGGCCCTGACCCGGCTGCACTCCTTTGCACTGGGCCTTCGCGTCGGCCTTGCACGCATCTTTGAATGCCTTCCGTTCTTCGTGTTTTGCCTGATGCTGCGCTTTCATCTCGTCGAGCTTTGCTTTGCAGGCCGGGCTGAGTTGAGCGCTGTTGTCGTTCAGGCATTTCAGATGACGGCCCTGGCCGCGCTGAACATCTTTGCAGTACTTTGCGTCGTCTGCGCCGCATGCTTCATGGAAGCCTTTCGCGAAGTCTCCGATTCTTTTCTTGCATGGATCAGAAACCTTGTCTTTGTTTTCGGCGAGACACTGCATGATGCGTCCATCGCCCGGTTGAACGCCTTTGCAGAGCGTCTGAACATCGTTTTTACATACGCCCCGGCTCGGGGGTTCGTCCGCGAAGAGCGGAGCGGCGAGAATGCTTGCGATCAGAAGAGCCGCTTTCCATTGTTTCATTGCTTTCCTCTTTTGAGAGTAGATTTGTACCGATAGACCGCCCTGCCGTGCGCAGGGTTCAATTCTTTTTCTCATGATTCTCAAACGACCGCATGAGAAGCACGCTGTTTCCCCGCTCGTTGTAGCGGATTCTGTCAAATTCTATCCGCGCCATGGCGATCCCCCGTCCATGCATGAGATGAAAATACTCGGGCTGCTTGATATCCCGGTTCATCACGGACGCATGATCAAAACCCTCCCCCTGATCCGTTATGCGAAATAGGGCGCGCTTGCGATTCAGAGAATAAACGAGCCGCACCGTCCGCGCTCCGTAAACCGGGTCTGTCTGACGGGACAGAAGCAGGCTGAAGTAGGTCCCCTCATTCTGCGCTTCCGTCTTTTCTTCGAAGGTGATCCCAAGATTGCCGTGCTCAATTGCATTGATGATGATTTCGCGCAGGCAGATCTTCACTGCGTAAGCCGAATCGTGATCCGTATACTTGAGCATACCAAGAAAAATTCTCTGACTGATCGCATCGGAGATATATACGTAGTTTCCGAACACATACACCTGGCGCTCAGAAATGGAAATCGATCTCAATTCATCCTCCGCTTCGACGGAGGCGTTGCCGCTGATGGTATAGCTCGAACCCTGCGGTATGTACTGCAGCTTCACAATCAACTCGCGCGGTTCACGAGTTCGCGTGAAGAAATCCGTCCGAAACGTCACGTCCTTCCGGGTCTCGAGCAGTTCTCGAAGCTTTTGTCTCACGGTATGACGGGCGAGAGAATTCTTGCTGTCCGTGCCGGGATAATAGATGAGAGCAAGAAAGTCCTGGCCGATCAGCTCCTGCGCGGGAATTCCCAGCTGATGGCCGACGGCCTGATTGATCATCGTGATGATGCCGGTGCTGTCCAGGGTGAAAATGATTTCATGTGTGCTCTCGACAAGCTCGCGGTATTTCTTCTCAGACTCTTCAATGCTTGTTCGCGCAGACTGCAGGGCCCGGATGTTGTCGTGAAGACGACGGTTCAGGTTGTGCAGACTGTCCTGCAATCGCGCGTATTTTAAGGAAAGCGAAGCCGACATACTGACGACGAAGCAGAAGAATCCTTCCTCCACGACGTTCGGAGTGTCGATAATCGTAAGGTAGGAGAGAATGTCATTGATCACGGCCAGCGCGAAGAGCGCAAAACCCGGAACAATGATGCGCCCCGTGAAGACCCCCTCCTGCATGCTCATCGCCGCGATCACGCCGCAGTATACGATTACGACAGCGCAGGTAAAAAGAACCCAGGGAAAAAAGAAGCGAAGGTAGATGCCGTAACCGACCGGACCCGTAAGCGAGTAAAGGAACACGGCGCCGAGCACGGCCGCGCACGTCCGGCCCAGCCACACAGCAATCCTGCTTCCGCGGCCGAAGAGACTGTGGGCGAAACCGATGAGAGCAACCGGCGCCGCGATCATCGGCAGATGCGCGGCTGTATGCTGCAGCACAAATGAGTCGGCTGCAAAATGAGTGAGGTTGTCGATCGAAGCGACAATAAAACCGATCGCGGTCGAGAAAACGGCAAAATGAAGATAGTGATATTCTTTTCTACGACTCAGGAATGTTACCAGGTGCGTGAATCCGGTAAGGATGAACAACGTCACAAGAACCGTGTTCCACATCGAAGAGAGCGAATAACGTCGTTCGACCGCTCCCATGGTGCCTATGTACATGGATCTCGTGATAAAGCCGCCGACGCCCCCGTAGCTTCGGGCGCGAATGGAAATTGTATTCTCCCCGCCAAACTGCACGGCGGATTCAGGAATAACAAGAGGCAGCGCGCGGGTTGCATGCGCTGCGCGCGGAGAAGACTCCAGCGCGGCACCGTCGTCGATCCGATGGCCATTCAGGTATACTTCATGCCAGCCCTCGCGCAGAGGAAGCACCAGACCAATTGCGTGTCCTCGCAATTCCTCCCCTATGAAAACCTTCTTGCGAAACCAGGCGATGCCGTCGTAGTTATAGCCGGCCCGATGCCAGTTCTGCGGCAGACGCATTTTCTTCCATGATGCGTCATCGAAAGATGGCAGCGCATACTCTCGGGCATCGCCGGGAAAAAAAGACCAGTCACCGACGAGGTTTACGAGATCACCGCGGTGTTCGACCGAGGTCTGCGCGCAAAGCGGGAGGCCGGCCAGCAGTAGAATCCACACGAGCGCGCCGCGCATGATGCCGCATGGAAATGCAAAACAAAGTTGGGTCAAGCTAAAACGATGGTTCGGACAGGATTTGCTTGCGCGTTGGATTCATGCGTTTGCCATTGCTTTATGGACAACGTTTACCAGTCGCCTGCCCTGACCCCTCCGCCCGCCGCTCCCGATGGATCTCGATTTGATCTCGACCGCGCGCTCAACCTCGGCTGGCAAGCCTTCAAAGCAAACATGGGCTTCGGCGTTGGCTACACTCTGCTTGTTTCGTTCTTAATGATCCTCGCAGTACTCAGCTGCCTCGGCATCTTCGCGGCGCTGCCGCATTTAACAGCATCTGCGCCAATCATCGGGCTTCTGATGGTGCGCGGAAAAGTTGAGATGGGCGACATGTTTCGGCCCTTCCGCGCATTTGGCGCAGTCTTTGGCGCGTGGCTTCTCGTTGCCGTTGTGACGCAGCTGATTGCGATCTTCTTCTCCCTGCCTTACTACCTCGTTCTTTTCCAGGGAGTTGACTGGTCCTCTGCCGGCGGCGGACCAGCGGAACAATTTGGTGAGATCATGAAACAGATTCAGGTCCAGGAGCAGACGTTCTCGGCCGCGCGCATCGGAACCAACCTTCTTTCGCTTTTGAATGTTCCCGTCAGCCTCTACATCTCCGCGCGTCTCATGCT
>CAZUJO010000269.1:5176-5606 GCA_964619995.1 uncultured Leptospiraceae bacterium | reverse complement strand
GTAACTGGCAGCGGAAAAAGCACACTTCTCGACATCCTTCTCGCTTTGCTTTCGCCAACGCGGGGGTCACTGCTCGTGGACGGAACGCCCATTAACGAGAACACCGTTCGTGCGTGGCAGGCGAACGTGGCGCACGTACCTCAGATGATCTACCTGTCAGACACTTCAATCGCGGAAAATATCGCGTTCGGGGTGCCGCGGGAGCAGATCGATATGGCGCGCGTTCGGACGGCTGCTTCACAGGCGCAAATCAGTTCGCACATTGAGAGCCTTGGGAATGGCTATGATACATTTGTCGGCGAACGCGGCATTCGGCTGTCCGGCGGTCAACGCCAGAGGATCGGGATCGCGCGCGCTCTCTATAAGCAGGCGTCCGTCATCGTGTTTGACGAAGCGACCAGCGCGCTCGACAACGAAACCGAGAAAGCGG
>CAZUJO010000269.1:0-5166 GCA_964619995.1 uncultured Leptospiraceae bacterium | reverse complement strand
GCTCGGAAAGGAACTCACGATTCTGATGATCGCTCACAGGTTGAGCACCGTAAAGAATTGCGACCGGGTGATTGAGCTCGGTTCGGGCCAGATTCAGCGCGCGGGAACCTACGAAGAACTTTTTTCGGCCGGTGTTTGAGGTAAGGGGAAAAAAATGCACATAAGACTTTTTGACAAACTCGTGGGGGACGGTCAGCCGGTGTTTATCATCGCTGAAATTGGGCTCAACCACAACGGCTCCATGGACATTGCGCGGCAGCTGATCGAAGTGGCCGCGTCCGCAGGCTGCGATGCTGTAAAATTTCAAAAGCGAGATGTCCCCACACTTGCCGTGAAGTCGTTTCTCGATGCGCCGGATCTTCGCTTTCCGGCGTTCGGATCAACGTATCGCGAAGTGCGCCAGGCGGTGGAGTTCTCGACCGAGCAGCTGAAGGAGCTGCGTGACTTTTCGCGTTCGAAAGGGATTCCATTCTTTGTGACTCCTTTCGAGCTGAATTCAGCCCGCGAAATTGATGCCCTCGAACCAGAGGTGATCAAAAGCGCAAGCCACAACCTGACATTTCTTCCTCTGCTAGAAGAACTGGCGAAAAAGGGCAAGCCGCTTCTTGTTTCTACCGGAATGTCAACGATCGAGGAACTGGATATGGCAGTTGCCGTTATCCGAAAACACAACTGTCCGTTTGCGTTGCTGCACTGCGTGTCTGCTTACCCGACGCCCTTTTCGCTCGTGCAGCTGCGGCTCATAGATTTCCTCAAAGCCCGTTACGGAGTGCCCGTCGGATATTCCGGCCACGAAGAATTCGGTGCGCGCAGCCTTCCGACTCTTGCCGCGGTTGCCCGCGGCGCCTGCATCGTTGAGCGCCACATTACTCTGGACAATCAAATGACCGGCTTCGATCACAAGATATCGCTGAATCCAGCCGATCTCAAGGAGCTTGTTTCGCAGATTCGCGCGATTGAAAGCATGATGGGTGACGGAAGCAAACGCCTGTTGCCTGAGGAGCTGGTCAAGAGAGAGCAGCAGCGTGTCTCTCTGGCAAGCGGGCGGGCAATCCGCGCCGGCGAAACACTTTCGCCTGAGATGATTGTCTATCGCGGGCCGGGCACGGGCTTTGCGGCGTATGAACTGGATCGAGTCGTCGGAAAAAAAGCCGTCGTCGATATTCCGGCTGACGTTCTCCTTGAGGGAGCGATGCTTCGCTGAAAAGACATGCCTGCTGTTTCGATTATCATTCGTGCGAAGAACGAGGAATACTGGCTTCCGCGCCTGCTGGGTCAACTTCGCAAGCAGACCTTCCAGGATTTCGAAGTCATCCTCGTTGACAACGAGAGCACAGACGCCACCCAGCCGATCTTCAAGAAAGAAATGCCGGCCGGCCGGATTCTTGAAATCGGCAACTTCAAGCCTGGGCGGGCGATCAATGCAGGCATTGAGGCTGCGCGCGGGACGTTCATAGTAATTATCTCTGCGCACTGCGTCCCTGCGGATGAAGGGTGGCTGAAAAGTTTTGTTTCTGTCATGGATGATCCTTCCATTGGCGCGGCCTATGGGCGGCAGCTCCCGATGCACACTTCGCACCCTCTGGACAAGAGAGATCTTCTGAATACGTTCGGAATCGAGTTTCGCGTGCAGAAGAAAGACACTTTCTTTCACAACGCAAACAGCATTCTTCGCCGTTCGATCTGGGAAAAATTTCCATTCGATGAGGAGACTCCGCATATTGAGGATCGTATCTGGGCGGCGAGACTTATTGAAAACGGCATCTGGATTGCGTATGCGCCTGACGCGGTTGTCTACCACCATCACGGGATCAATCATCACGCGAACATCCGTCGAGCCGAAGCCATCTCCCAGATTCTGGGGAGCGGGAGTCTCGGTTATTCAGCAGAGGTGCCGGAGTTTATGCGTCCGGAAAATTCGCGGACCCTCTATTGCTTTCTGGGGCACGACCGGGGGACTCACGCAAACCTGTTGTCAATTCTCGGGAGCATGAAAAGCGCTCCTCCCGGCAGGGTGATTGTGCATTCTTCCGCGCCCGAGTTGCTGCGCGAAATGGCCGGGCCCGATGTGCTTCCGTATGCCGCGGACGATCGGGATCGCACCTTTGTTGAAATTCTGTCTGAGCTGCTTGAAAGCGAAGCGAAACGCGAATTCTTCCCAGACGGCGTGGTCTACATTAATCTGCGTTCTGAGGGGCTGTCCTGGAAATACATGCAGGAAGCGATTCAGCATTACTACGGCGAAATGTTTGAGTCGGTTTTCTGGGCAAACCGAGAATACAGCAATATCTGGCAAAAGGAAGACGGCGTGTACAGTCAGTTGCGCGCCGACTACACGAGGCGGGAGAGAAAAGAACCTGTCTACGTGGCGCGATACGGGCTGGGCACAGTAACCACACCCGCGCTCGTGCGCTCCGGCGCTTTGATTGGAAGAAAGGTTGCAATCCTTCCTCTTGAAGATCATAAAGCTCCGTCGCTTTGAGCGAAACCGTTTTCTCCTTTTCACCGACCGCAGCAGGCCAAACTAGACTGAAGGACTCGCAACATTGAACACCCAACCTAAGATACTGGGCATCACACTGGCCCGGGGCGGCTCAAAGAGCGTGCCGCACAAGAATATCCGGCCCATCCTCGGGGTGCCGCTCATTGCGTACACGATTCGCGCTGCGCTGGCGTCCCGGTTCCTTACGCGGTATATCGTTTCGACCGATGACCCTCTGATCCGCGACACTGCAATTCAATTTGGGGCAGAGGCTCCTTTCCTTCGCCCCGCTGAATTTTCAACCGATACGTCATCCTCGGTGTCTGCGCTCCAGCACGCGGTGCAGTGGGTGGAAAACGAAGAACAATCACGCTACGACTTTGTCATTGAGATCATGTGTACGAATCCGTTGAAGACGACCGAAGACATCGACGCCTGTATCGAGAAACTGGTTCGCACCGGCGCGGACTCGGTCATCGCTGTGCACAAGCTCGACGATCATCATCCCATCCGCATTAAGAAGATTGTGGACGACATGATTGTTGACTTCTGTCTTCCTGAAGTTCCGGAAATGCGGAGACAGGATCTGAAGCCCGACGCATACATTCGCAGCGGGTCGATCTATGCTTTGACGCGAAAGCACCTTATGGAAGACGGCCGCCGTTTCGGATCAAAACACAGCCGTCCCTACATTCTCGCGCCCGAGAAGGCCGTGAACGTTGACACCGAAATTGATTTCCTGATTGCCGAAAAGGTGCTCGAACAGCAGGCACAACGGGGCTGACGTGCGTCCACGACTCCTTGTTATTACACCGGTCCGTCATATCCGCGGCGTAGTCGAAAGGCTGGAGTCCGCCTGTGATGTTACATACCTTGAAGAAGCGACTGCTGATGAAGTGCTTTCGCGCGCAGGATCGTTCGAGGCCATCTTCACCAATCCGAACAAGTCTCAAGTCTTCCTTGGCCCGGAAATCATGGGCGCTTCAGGAACCTTAAAAGTCATTTGCACCGCCTCAACCGGCACCAACCATATAGACAAGAAATTTGCCGCGGAGCGCGGGATTGCCGTGCTTTCACTTACAGAGCAGCGGGACGTTATCAATCGAATCTCGTCAACTGCGGAACTGGCGTTTGCCCTTACTATGGCGCAGCTTCGAAACGTAGTCTCGAGCCATGCGGGCGCTCTGGCCGGGGAATGGGACTACACAAAATACATCGGGCGGCAGATGAACGCACTGACGGTTGGAGTGGTCGGCTATGGAAGGCTGGGGAGCCTGTACGCGTCCTATTGTTCGGCATTTGGCGCGAAAGTCATCATCTATGATCCATACAAGACAGTGGCTCGAACGGAGTTCTCGCAGGTTTCATCGCTCGATGAATTGCTGACGAAATCGGACGTTATTTCCCTTCATGTACACGTCTCGCCGGAAACAACCGGCATGATCAATGAATCCTGTTTTGCCCGGATGAAACCAGATGTGCTGTTGATCAACACGGCACGCGGCGAAATTGTCGATGAGCACGCACTGGTGCGCTTTCTGCGCGAACACCCGGAGGCGAAAGCCGGGGTTGATGTGCTGGCCTCAGAGATTACGAACCGCGCGGGCAGCCCGCTTCTTCAATACGCGAAGGCCAGCCGCCAGGTTGTAATCACGCAGCACATCGGCGGAATGACGCGCGAAGCGCAGGAAATTGCGTACGGGCATGCCGCACAAATGCTGGTCGAATACTTCGCCTCGGCTTCTGACCTGAACAAACAGGCATGAAATACATTTCGGAACTCGACGGCCTCAGGGCCTTTGCCTGCCTTCTCGTAATGTGGGATCATCTGCATTTACGAAGTTTCCTGCGCATCGGCGATCGAGACTTTCTTACGGGCGGCTTTATTGGGGTAGATTTGTTTTTCGTTCTGTCGGGATTTCTGATTTCCACAATCCTTCTGGCAGAGAAAGAACAAACCGGTCAGATTCGATTCGGCAGGTTCTATATCCGCCGTTCCCTTCGCCTGCTTCCTCCTATCCTGATCGTCGTTCCAGTCCTGATTCTTCCCTTTGTCTATTTTCTCGAAGGAGCCGGGATCGCCTTCTTGAACTATTTCTACCTGGTCACTTACACGACGATCCTGCCGAAGTTCCTGGAGGTCACTCACAGGTTTCCGCTGCCATACTGGTTCCCGCATGCGTGGTCTCTCTCTGTCGAAGAAATCTTTTACCTTTTCTTTCCGTTCATTCTCAGTCGAGTTCGCAACCTGAGGTCGTTTGGTTTTTCGCTCCTCGCCTTTTTCGCGCTCAATGCCTGCCTGCTGCCGTACGTTCTTCACCGCTTCCAGGGCGGAGCGTACCACAACCCATTCTGGCATTTCAGCCAAATCGGAATGGGTGTCTTCGTAGCGCTCCTCGTTCGCGATCCGGGCAAGGGCGCGGCCTTTTTTGGAGAGAAGGCCGCCACAGCACTGCAGTCGTTTTTTTCCAGAGCATTCGTCGTTGCTGTCGCATGGGTGTTTCTGATGGTGTGTTTTGCGACGCCAGGTGCGCAAACTCGCTGGTTCTTCACGGGCGGCGCGCCTCTATTGACGCTGGCAATCGCGGTCATTCTCTATGGGGTGGTGACCGGACTTTCCGTTCCCGGCATTCTTCGCAGCCGGCCGCTGCAATTCATCGGAAAGATTTCGTACGGTCTCTACC
>CAZUJO010000268.1:0-5607 GCA_964619995.1 uncultured Leptospiraceae bacterium | reverse complement strand
TTGTATTGCTCTCTGGGATCGATTCTATTTCCTTTCCTCAACGATGAAGGACCTTTCTCCCTCTGATCTCCCGCAAGTCGCTCGCGGCGCCCGCCTGGACTGGCTGTTTGCTGCGGCCGGCTTCGCATTACCGCTCGTTAGTTGGATGGCTCTCTCCTACCCGCCGCCAATCATATCGCAGGGCCAGGCGCATCGAATCTTCTATATCCATGTTCCTATCGCCTGGGTTGCCCTCTACGCGCCCCTCGTGTCGGCGGTTGCTTCGATTCTATTTCTTCTTCGCCGCGACATCCGTCTCGATCTCTGGTCCGTTGCGGCAAACCGCGTTGCTCTCCTCTTCGCAGCCGCCGTAGTGATATCCGGTCCGCTCTGGGCATCGACCGAATGGGGCACCTACTGGAACTGGAAAGATTCCCGGCTGATGTCGTTCTTCATATTGCTGCTTTCGCTGGCGGGCTACTTCTACGCGCGAAGCGTTACAGAGCGCCCCGACCGCAGGGCGATCGTCGGCGCAGTTATGTCCATTCTCACCGCGCTTTCCGCCGCGCTTACCTGGCTTGCTATCCGCGTCGTGACTCCCGATACGCATCCGACCTCTGTCCTTGGAAACATGGATCCCGCCATTCGGCAGACGTTCTGGGTTTCCGTGCTCGGCTACCACCTTGTCTTCCTTGCGATCTTTCGCCTTTCCCTTCGCCATGAGTACATCAAGGCATTCTTACGTATTACGGAGGATTCTTCCCGATGAATCGTTTGCTTCTTGCTTCCATCTTACTCTTCACACTTCCTCTAGCGGCGCAGACCCGGGAAGAGGCCATTGCGAAAGCCCGGACATTTCTCGCGCTGAAACCCGACGAAGCCCGGGCATACATCCAGACTCTGTCCGCACCCGAGGCGCGCGCTCTTAGTTCCCAGATTCTTCAGCTCTCGCGCGCAAAGAATCCTGACATGGAAAAACTCGCCCCGGTTCTTGAGCACCTCGCCAACATCGCTGCGCTGGAAACTGGACAAAAGCGCCTCAACAACCTTCTACTCGTCATCGTTCTCACGCTGGTTTTGTTTTCCGCGTTCCTTGCGTTCACGCTGCTCGACCAGCGGCGCATCCTGCGCGCGCTCACGGACCGCTCCCTGGCAACGACCCCCGAGGCGGCTGAGCCTCCGGTTCTGCCGCGCGCAAAAACAGGCGGAAAAAAGAGACGGCGGTGAAACCCGGTCTTTGCGTAGACACGTTCCGGCATCCCTACGCAGAGCTCGGGGAAACATTTCGCTGGCCTTCAGTCCACCTGGACCAGCTCACTCCCGACGAGATATCGAACATCCAGCATACACTCCGGGACAGCGGGCTCGACTGGTTTTCTCAGTGTGACCTCTTGCCGCAGAACTTCCGTCCCAACAGCGGCCCGCGCCTTCACTGGATCCGCGACGTCACGACCAACTCTACGAAGATGGCCCTTGTGATCCGGGTTGAAGCCGCCTACCTTGGCGGGGCATCGCATGCCCTTCCTTCTCCCGTTCAGGGAGTTGCCCCCGCCTTCGCCACGACCCGCGTCTACTTTCATGCCTGGATTCTTCCGATTCGCAGCTTTCACACTTTGAATCACCGCATTTCCGGCTTCGAGACTCTGCCGCTGCCAGCAGCCCTCGAACACCGCCATTCCAAGCCACCGGAAGAAACTGTCTTTCGGGGCGGTAGCGTGCTTTTCGATAGTCTCGATTTTTCTCAGCTGAATCTCTCCATCAGCCAGACACTTTCATTCGGATCGCCGGCCTCCTTTCTCTCTCTTTTCCAACCCTTCGTAGTGGAAGCCCTTGCTCTATGTGCGAATCTAATCGATCCCGGTCTCATCGAGAGACTCGCCGAGCCATTCGCAGAGCTCCTTCCGCACACCGAGAACGATTTCGCTTCCGTCCCGTCCCTTCTGAAAGATTTCTGGAGATCCTACTATGATGCCTTCGCGTATGAACGTTTCCTCTCCCCGGGCGGCAATCCTCACTGGCGCTTTTCTCTCTCCCCGTTCTAGCAGTTTCCCCTTCTGCGCGGTCCTTCTCTCCGTGCTCTTACTCACTGCCTGCAAGGCACCCGTCTATGTTGCCGGAAAAAATTGCAGGCCCATCCCGGAAATGCCCGGACCGGAGGATTTTGACATCGACCCGGCCGCCAAACCCCCGCGCATCTTCGTATCTTCGCAGGACCGCCGGGACCTTGACCCGAACGGAGAATTCGTTCGGCAGGGACGCATCTTCCAGCTTTCGGTTTCGCGGGACACCGCGCCTGTCCCGCAGCCGCTCCCTTTCGCAGACCGAGACGGCCTCCCCTTTCATCCGCACGGAATCGCCTATGCGGTGTTAGGTGGAGTCCCCTATCTTTACGTGATCAACCACGCCATGCGCCGGAACCATCTCATCGAGGTCTTCGCCGTGAAGCCCACAGAGCTCAAACTCATCCGTCGCCTCCGCAGCCCTCTGCTCACAAGCCCGAACGACCTCACCGTTCTGCCGAACGGCAACATTTACGTCACAAACGATCACGGCACTACATCCGGCTTCACCCGTTTCCTTGAAGATCTCTTCGCACGACCCTGGGGAAACGTGGTCATGTTCGAGGCTTCCACAAACTCCTGGAGAATCGCGGCAGAAAAGTTCGCGTTTCCGAATGGAGTGGCAGCTTCCCCCTCCGGCTCCAGGCTGTACGTTGCATCCACACGCGACAGAGCCGTGTTTACTCTACCAATAGCGCCTAACGGTGACCTTGGGTCTTCGCAGACGCTTATATCGCTTCCGGCCGGTCCCGACAATCTCCTCTGGGAAAAACCTGGAATCCTTAATGTGGCGGCTCACACGTCGGTGACTGCCTTCTACTCGCACATGCAGAACCGCGAAAGACCTTCCCCCTCGGAAGTCTTCCGGATCGACGTAGAAAAGGCCTCGGCGGACCGCATTTACTCAAACGATGGCAGTCAGATCAGCGCAAGCTCCACCGCGCTCGTCACTTCCGGCAGCCTGCTCATCGGCCAGGTATTTGAGCCGTTCCTGCTCAACTGTCAAATGGAGTGACGCGCTCGCATGATCCGCAGGGATCGGCCCAGCCATTTCGCATAGCGTTCAGCCGCCAGCTGAAGCGCCTGATAGAGCGACAGCGCGTCCCCGCTCCCGACGGCTCCTTCGGTGATCTTCAGCACAGCGCCCTGAGTCGCATTCCCGAGCACATTCAGAATTTCCATGTCCGCACGCAGAAACTCCTCCATCTCCATGATAATCTCATCACGCTTCTGCGGAACCCGTTCCCATCGCTCTGTCGCGCTGCTCAATGCAATCCGCGTCCTCTCCAGGCGTGACAGTACCTGCTCCATACCCTGCACAAGCAGGGCCAGGTCCACCGCGTGACCTGCGTTCTCCTCCCGCGATGCGCTCCCGATATCATCTCTGCTGAGAAGCTGCAGCAGGTCCCCGCGTGGAATGCCGTCGAACCGCGCCCCTCGCGCCGTCGCGTTTATGACGCTCATTCCCTCCTGCACATCTCTCCGGAAACGGCGCTCCAGCCATCGATAAAATATTACAAGTTTCTCGTTCGTATGTTCATACGGTTTGTGCATCGCCGGAATGAGGACGGTCGGCAGGGCCGTTCGCTGCATTTGATTATGCATTTCGCGTCGAAATGTCCGCGCTTCCTTCCAGTTCAAACGCTCCTCGAGCACGGCTCCCTTCGCATGGACTTGCCCATCGGAGAACGAAAGATCCTGCCCGATTACGTACACGGGATCGCATCCCAGCTTTCTTGCAAAATCGTATGCGTTCGTCGATACGCTCCCACCGAAAGCGATTTCTCCCGGTGCTCCCCCGCTCGCGTCAAACAGCAAGCGCGCAAGCGCAAACGGCGACCAGAAAAACCGCAGGCGTTCTGCATCTACAAGACGCAATGCGAAACGCGATGCCGTCGGTTCAGTCACGATGAGCGCCTTCCCCTCGTATCCCTCGAGGTAGCAGCGATTGACAGGCTGCGGATCAACCGTCACAACATAGTCCGGATCTATCCCCGCCTGCTCCAGGATCCGGAGCGCTGTATCCACACAGACCACGATCGCCTTCCTGCGAACACGTACGAGGTCCTCCATGCTGTCGTTCAGGGACGGCCCCGCGCCAATGACTACGGCCGGAACATTCTTATGAATGCCGAATAACGTGCGCACCGGACGGCCCCTGTAAAGGACGCATAAGTTTTCGCAAAGATTCCGCGCCCATACAGAATCAAAGCGCGCGAGCGTCGCGGCATTCACTCCTTTTTTGTTGAGAAAGAACTCTACTTTCCGCAGCAATTCAGACAAGGAATCCGTCAGAAATCCACGATGCGAAAAGAATGAAATCTCGCCGATCGTGCGCCCGCGGAACAACTCCGCGAGGATTTCTTCTGACACTGCCTCTTGAAAAATCCTGAGTCTGCCTTCGCGCAGATCTTGTCGAAAATCCAGAGTGCCGAGGGATTCACGAAGGATCCTGCTGTCTGTTTCAAACCAGACGCAATCGGTTCCCCGGTCCAGAATCAGGCGGACTACGTATCCCAGTCCCGCTCCAAAAAGAACACAGATCGAGGCCGATTGAAAATCAGCCACCTGGCGCTTCGCCTCTGCCCATGGGTCATATTTGCTGTGCAACCGCTTGCGGACAGTTTCCTCACGGCCTCCGTCTTTCAGTCCCGCGAGATCCCATTGCTCCTGCCGGAGCGCCTCATCGCTCATGCCGGCCAGCAGGCAAATCGCCTGCCTGATTTTTCCAGTCTCAGCTCCAATCCGTACAGACCCGACAGAATCTCCGCTCTCAGCACATCGTCCACGGGCCCCTGCGCGAAGACACGGCCGTCCTTCAGGAGGAGCGCATGCGTCGCATGCTCCGGAATCTCTTCCACCCGGTGCAACGCTGTCAGCGTGCTCACTTCCCGCGCAAGCCGACGCAGTGAATTCTCGAGAGTGAACCTCGCCTTCATGTCGAGCGATTCAAAAGGCTCATCCAGAATGAGCAGATCGGGCGAGTTGATGAGCGCCCGCAAAAGGAGCGTCCGCCTCTGCTCCCCGCTGGACATTACGCTGAAGGCGCGACTCTCCTCCAGCCCATCCTCGCTCAACAGCGACTCTGCTTTCCTCCACACTCGTTCCGGCAAATCGACGTACAACGCCAGGGCCTGAACGGCGCCGGCCGCCACAACCTCCCGCGCCGTCACCGTCGGATAATGGTGCGCAATGCTTTCGTGAAGCGAAGGCTCAAACAGGCCCATTCGTTGCCGCATAACGCTAACGGATTCGCTTCCCGCACGGATTCCAAAAGCCTCGATCGCGCCGCTCGTGGGCCATTCGTATAGCGTCAACACCTTGATTAAGGTCGATTTGCCGCTTCCATTCGGACCAAGCATCACCCAGTGCTCACCGCGTGACGCGCTCCACTCGACACCGTCCAAAATAACATTCTGACCCCGGATAAATCGCACGTTATGCGCTCTGATCATGCCTCTTGCTTCTCATATTCAGAATGCAGCGCCTGCACTCTTTTTTCAAACGCTTCTGCGCTGGAAATCCCCGCCCATCTGCTCTATGAAGCTGGCTGGCCCACATGCCTGCC
>CAZUJO010000267.1:0-5626 GCA_964619995.1 uncultured Leptospiraceae bacterium | reverse complement strand
ACTATGAGGTTCGCCTCATGGGAGAGTAGGACGGTGCCGACATTGCAATCATCTATCTTTTGAAAGAAAGGCTCCTGCGGGGGCCTTTTTTATTTGGAGCGCCTCGTGCGCCCTTCCTTGATCGAACTTGACTCACTTTCTCAGGGCGAAGACTGAGCCCATGCAGGTTCTCCGCACCATTGCAGAACTGAGCGCCGCTCTCGCACAGCGTCCGGCCGTCCGAAGTCTCGTTCCGACGATGGGCTACCTTCACGATGGGCACTCATCCCTGATCCGCGAGGCGCGCAAGAGCAGCGACCAGGTATGCGTGAGCATTTTCGTAAACCCTCTGCAGTTCAACAATGCGAGAGATCTTGAAACCTATCCTGTGAGCGAAGAGCGCGATCTGGCCGCCTGCAAGTCCGCCGGCGCAGATGTCGTTTTTCTGCCGTCACGCGAAGAAATGTTTCCGAGGCAGCCTGCGCTGCAAATGTCCATGCCGGACCTCACGAAAAATCTGTGCGGCGCGTTTCGCCCGGGTCATTTTGAGGGAGTTCTGTTGATTGTTGCGCGTTTGTTTCATCTCTTTGAGCCGCATCGCGCGTTCTTTGGAAAGAAGGACTACCAGCAATATCGAGTCATTCAGCGCATGGCCGCGGATCTAAACTTTCGCGTGGAAGTGGTCGGCTGTGAAACCGTGCGCGAACCGGACGGACTGGCCATGTCATCGCGCAACGCGAATCTGGCGCCAGCGGACCGCGAGCAGGCGAGTTTGATCTATCGCGCATTTCGTCTGGCCGAGAAGGCGTTTAACAATGGCAATACGAATCCAGCCGATCTTGTTGAGATTGCCCAGGACGTAATGATGACCGGTCCGCGAAATCGTGTCGAGTATATGCAGATCGTTCACCCGGAGACTCTTGAAATTCTCGAAGAAATTGACGGTGATTTCCTTATGGCTGCCGCCATGTACTGCGGCGAAGTGCGCCTGATCGACAACTGGCTCGTGGCTGCAGAGTGACTCATGGATGATGTAATTGTAATGGGATCCGGGCACCTGGCGAATCGAATTCGTCAGGGGCTTGAGAGAAAAGGCATGAGTGTAGGACATCTCACGTCAGAGATGATCGAAAGTTCACCCGACTATCCCGTCGCGCGGCTCGAAAGCATACGCCATCGCCTGAAGCTTGCCGGCATAGAAAGAGCCCGGGCTGTGTATGTCGCCGACAGCGAAGACCGGCGCAACATTGAGTTCGCGCTTGCAGCAATGAGTTTTGAATGTCCTCATCCGATTTTTCTCTCTCTGTTCAACGAAAAGATCGCTCCGCATTTTCAAATCAATTGCAGCAATCTTCACATCCTGAATCCCGCGCGTCTGGCGGCCTCTCGATTTGCGGATGCGGTTTCCATGCCGCGGCAGATTCCCCTTCCGCCGATGGAAAAAGAGCCGGAGCGCGAACCGGACAACAGGTTTTTCACATGGGTGCGCAGCAACCTGCTGCTCACGGTGCTCTTCTGCGGTTTCGTCGCCCTCTATTCTGCCGGCGCGATCTTCTTTCGATTTTCAGAAAACCTCAAATGGGTGGACGCATTTTATTTTATCACTACGATGATTACGACCACAGGGTTTGGAGATATTCATCTTCGTGACTCTTCGGATTCGGCCAAGATCTTCGCAATTTGCACAATGCTGACTGCGATTTCCTTTTTCTCAATCATGTTTGCCCTGGTGGTTGATATGCTGATCGAGAGGCGCACGCAGCTTCTCCTCGGACGACACACGCATCACCTGCGAGGTCATGTGATTCTTTGCGGGCTCGGCAGGCTGGGATTCCAGGTGGTCCAGGAACTTCGCCGCCGGGGACTGCAGGTGGTCGTGATCGAAAACAACGAGCACAATCGATTTCTCAGCACATTCCGCGCTCGCGGCGTGAAGGTTCTCTACGGCGACGCAACGCTGCTGCGGAACCTGGAAATGGCAGGTCTGCTCCACGCAACGGCTCTGATTTCTGTGATCAACGACGACCTGATGAATCTCGAGATCGGACTGCACGCGCGCTCGCTGGATCCGAATGCGCGGCTCATCCTCCGCATCTACGACCGCGAAACAGCGGAAGAAGTCCGGCGAAGATTGAACATTGAATTCGCGTACAGCACCTCAGCGATTGCCGCCGAAGAAATGGTGCGGGCGCTGGAAGTGCTCGAAAATGATCCGTCAGCCAGGGTTTCCCGCATGTAAGTGCATTTCGTCCGGTGTGTATCTGTAAACTTCCACCGGATCGTTGATGCCTTTGAACATCTCAAACTTTTTGTGCAGGACCGCTTTGCGGTCTTTCAGGAAATTCACAACCTCATGGTCGTCGAGGACGCGCCTCGTGAACCGAATGTCATGGTTTCGCACAGAAGCCTGTACGCGCGCCGCGAGGTTGACCGTGTTTCCGAAATAGTCCACAGAGTCGTTCAGATTCACGACGATTGCATGGCCCGTGTGAATCCCCATCTTGATTTGCAGATAACCGATCTGACTCCACTGGCGCTTCTTGAATTCATTGTGCACCTGAACGGCGGCCGCGACCGCCTGAACGGGACGGAGGAAGCTTCCCATGACCGCGTCGCCGATCGTTTTGATCACGAGGCCGCCGTTGTCTGCGATGGCTTGAAAGAGAATCTTAAAATGTTCGCGCACGATCTCGTATGATTTCGCATCGCCAAGGTCGGAATACATCTGCGTGGATCCCTTGATGTCTGTGAACAGAAAGGTGATTGTCTCGACGCCGAGGCTTTCTTCCGACGAAAGAACCTGTTCGCCGAACAATTCATGGAAGGTTTCGTTGTTCAGACACTGAAGGCCGGAGAGAAATTTTTCCGGCATGCGGTAGCGTTTCTCTTTCACAGCCTGCAGCGCCTCTTCGCGCAGACGCGCCGGGATCTCCGGCGGAATTTCAATGAAGCCGGGGTGCGCCGTGAACGTCACTTCCACGTTCTGGTCGAGGGTGTTGCGAAAGCTCAGATCGCACAGCGGGCAGAAAGACTCTGACTTCAGGTCGCCGAAGCTGTGCTTGAAGTCGGGAATCGCATTGCAGTGCGTACAGTGATACTCCCAGGAGAGGTTGAACAGACCCGCCTGAACCAGCTTCAGGAATACGGACAGAAGCGTCTGCACAGGAACGTTGATCCGGCCTTCGAGCTGCCGGAGGTTGACGCGAAATACGTCCTCGGGGGACGCCTTTTCAAGATAGGCCATGAGCTCCTGGGGAATCTGGAGCTCGGGCAGGGCTGCGCGAATGCGATCGGTGCGGTTCATGGCCCCTTTTTGCCCCCCGGGACTCAGGAGCCAACCAACGTTTCTGCTTTACAAGGGTACTTGACGTGCTTTCTATCTCTGTACACGGACTATGCACACGCCCGTCATAGACATGCGCCCTCCCTCCGCTGGACTGGAAAGAGCGCCCGGCCGACTTTCGGGCCGGAGCATTCGCTTTCTTTCCGCGGGCCTTC
Source organism: uncultured Leptospiraceae bacterium (assembly GCA_964619995.1). Classification (GTDB taxonomy): domain Bacteria; phylum Spirochaetota; class Leptospiria; order Leptospirales; family Leptonemataceae; genus JAEUSB01. The sequence continues at coordinate 2,149 of CAZUJO010000267.1, read as the reverse complement.
CGGTTCTGGTTTTTCACTGCGATGAGAAGGATCTGGAGCGCGCCCGTTCTTTGACACAGGCAGACATTCCTGGCCTTGAAAAGCTTTCGATTTCCGGGGCTTCCGTGCATGCGATCGTGCGGACGCAACAGGACACGCAGACCTGGGTGTTTCGCCGCCCGCGCATTGTAACGACCCTGGACGAGCTTCTTCTGGACGAAGGCAGCTGGCAGGGATCGGCAGAGGCGATGAATGACCTGGCCCGCCAGCGAATCCGCCTCGCGCCGGGAGTGGAGATGACTGCGGAGTCGGCGCTTCGGCTGTGTGCGGAATCAGCGCTCCTGAACTGGCCGCTCGAACAGGATGCAATCGATGCCGGCCGCGCGGAAGTGCTGCGTTCGGGTGCAGACCTCCCCGCGCAATTCCTCGGGAAAATCTTCCGGCTGATTGTTCAGGGCGCAAAACCTTCGAACGGGTTTGTTGCTCTGAGAGACATGGAAGCGCTGAATCTGATCATTCCCGAGCTTGCCGAAGGGCAGGATCTGTCGCAGAATCGCTTTCATGAGTTTGATATATTCTTCCATAGCATTTTCGCCTGTGACGCCGTAGGCGAGCAGAACCTCGCGCTCCGCCTTGCCGCGCTCCTTCACGATGTCGGAAAATCGAGAACGCGGCGCATGGGCCCTGACGGGGAACCGACCTTTCACAACCACGAAGTGGTCGGGGCGCGCCAGGCAGACCGGCTCCTGAAGCGGCTCGGGTTTGAACCGGAAATTGTTTCGCGCGTGAAGTTCCTGGTTCGCAATCACATGTTCCATTACACTCCGGACTGGACCGATTATGCGGTCCGCCGCTTCATGCGAAAAGTGAATCCGGATCAGATGAAGGACTTGATCGCTCTGCGGATTGCCGACCGCAAAGGCAGCGGCAAGCGCGCCGGTGTGCCAAGGCCTGTTTACGATTTTCTCGCGCACATGGAGCGCCTCCGGGCTGAAGACGCGAAGATGAAAGTTGCCGATTTAACGATAGGCGGCAATGATCTGATGGAAGCGGGAATGAAACCGGGCCCCCTGATGGGCGATCTGCTCAAGCAGCTTCTTGCCGAAGTTACAGCCGGCGATTTGCAGAACGAAAAAGAGGCGCTCCTTTTGCGCGCTAAAGCTCTCGGAGGGATTGCGTGAACGATCCGGCGCTTCCGAAACTGCTTGATCGGATTCTCGAAGAGGACCGGCTTTTGCTCACGACGCATCGCACGCCCGATCCGGACGGCCTTGGCGCGGAGCTCGCGCTTCAGGCTCTCCTTGAATGGCGCGGCAAAGATGTCATCATCGTAAACCCCGAGCCCGCTCCCAAACGCATCCGCTTCGTGGATCCAGAAAATCGCGCGCAGGACCTGCGCCACCTGGAAGACAAGAGTGTTCTTGACGAGCGAACGGTCGTCATCATCGACAATTCCGATCTTCGCCGAATTGACGATCTTGCGGCCTATGTGCGCGAAGACAGGTCGAATCTCATTATCATCGACCACCATGACGGGATGCAGGCAGATCAGAAGTCCATTTTCGCATTTCCAAACGCAGGATCCAGCTGCGAAATCATCTACGAACTCCTCGACCTTGCCGGATTCTCCATGACGCCGACGATTGCTGCTGCTGTGTATGCGGGCATTGTTGCGGACACCGGGAATTTCCGTTATCGAAAGACCACTGCGCGAACCCACGAGATTGCTGCGCGCCTCATGCGCTTCGGCGTGAACCCGGCAGACATGGCGGAAAAGATTTTCGAGAACACGCCTCTGGCGCGATTGATTCTGAAAAAGAAGCTCTACAGCAACCTTGTCATCGAACAGGGCCGCCTCGCGTATTTCAAAGTGCGAAAGTCAGACCTGGAAGCGCTCGGTCTGACGATCGAGGACACGGAAGGACTCGTGAACGAACTGATCGAGGCTGAGAGCATTCTGACCGGCCTCTTATTTACGGAGCGCCAGCCGCAGTTGACGAAGGTATCCGTCCGTTCGCGGGGCAGCACGAACATGCTTGCGGCCGTTCAGAAATTCGGCGGCGGCGGACATAAGAATGCATGCGGCGCCACCCTCTACATGGATATCGACGCGGCGGTGAAGGAATTTATCCCGGAAGCGTTGCGCTGTCTGGACGAAAATTGATTCTGG
>CAZUJO010000266.1:0-5643 GCA_964619995.1 uncultured Leptospiraceae bacterium | reverse complement strand
TATCCGAACTCATGAAGATCGTTATCAAAATCAAAGAATACGACGAACTTAACCCGGGCGAGATTGCTGACTGTACCGGTGACAACGCAGGTGACTCCGTAGGCCCGACGGCTGACGGCTTTGAAACCTACGGCGTTACAGGTGTGGCGCTCATTTCCTTCATCATCCTCGCGGTCAAAGACCCGTCTATCCAGGTCGCTCTGCTCGTGTGGATCTTCGTTATGCGCATTGTGATGGTTCTGGCAAGCTCCGGCTCATACGGAATCAACGCGCTCATTCAAAAAGCTCGTCACGAAAAAGCCGACGACATGAACTACGAACATCCGCTCACGTTCCTCGTGTGGCTGACTTCAATCGTTTCTGTTGTTCTGACTTACGCTGTATCTTATGTGCTCATTCCGAATCTCGGCGGTGACACATCGATCTGGTGGAAACTTTCGAGCATCATTACATGCGGCACGCTTGCCGGCGCAATCATTCCAGAACTCGTGAAAGTGTTTACTTCCACTGAATCCGGACATGTGCGCGAAGTGGTCGACGCTTCGAAAGAAGGCGGCGCTTCTCTGAACATCCTCTCCGGTCTGACTGCTGGTAACTTCAGCGCATACTGGATGGGCATTACGATTGCAGCGCTCATGGCAGCTGCTTATGGCATCAGCACACTCGGAATCGCAGGACCCCTTGGCATGATTGCTCCGGCCGTATTCTCATTCGGTCTGGTTGCTTTCGGCTTCCTTGGCATGGGCCCTGTAACGATCGCGGTGGACTCCTATGGTCCGGTCACCGACAATGCTCAGTCTGTTTTCGAACTTTCACTCATCGAAACGCGCAAAGGCGCGCGCGAAGAGATCAAGAAAGAATTCGGTTTTGATCCGCATTTCATCAAAGGAAAAGAATTCCTCGAGAAAAATGACGGAGCAGGAAACACGTTCAAGGCTACTGCGAAGCCGGTTCTGATTGGAACCGCTGTTGTGGGCGCTACGACCATGATCTTCTCGATCATCGTGATTCTGACCGGAGGTCTCACGCAGAACCTCGACAAACTGTCGCTCATGCACGCCCCGTTCCTCCTGGGTCTGATCCTCGGCGGCGCGGTGATCTACTGGTTCTCCGGCGCTTCCACTCAGGCTGTAACTACCGGCGCACACCGCGCGGTTGAGTTCATCAAGAAGAACATCAAGCTCGAAGGACTGGAAAAGGCGTCTGTGGAAGACTCCAAGAAAGTCGTCGAAATCTGCACGCTCTACGCGCAGAAAGGTATGTTCAATATCTTCCTGACTGTGTTCTTCAGCACACTGGCGTTCGCTTTCGTTGAAGAGTATTTCTTCATCGGATATCTCATTTCCATCGCGATCTTCGGCCTGTTCCAGGCGATCTTCATGGCAAATGCAGGCGGCGCGTGGGACAATGCGAAGAAACTTGTTGAAACTGAACTCCGCGCAAAAGGCACTCCGCTGCACGATGCATCGGTTGTTGGTGACACTGTAGGTGACCCGTTCAAAGACACTTCATCTGTGGCAATGAACCCGATCATCAAGTTCACGACTCTGTTCGGCCTCCTGGCTGTGGAACTTGCGATTGAAACTCCGAGCACGATTCGACTCGCGCTCGCCGGCGTTTTCTTCGTGATTTCAGCGGTCTTCGTATGGAGATCTTTCTACGGAATGCGCATTGAGCAGAAAGTAGATTAATCAGCCGCTTCGATTTTTCGAAGCAGCGCGAAAAGCCCGGAGTTACATCCGGGCTTTTTTTTTGCCGAATCCTTTTCAGGGTTTTCTGCGAGCATTCCGCGCCGCGCCCGCGGCTCCTGTCGGACTCCGCGGCCGTTTCGCATTGCGCTGTCTTTCCTTTCGCATAAACACAAACAAGAACAGGATCATTCCGCTCATGAGCAGCATCGCGAGCGCGTACCCTGGAGTGGAAAACGTGAGAAGAAAATCGTAGAGTCCGTGCAGCAACGCGGAAATGAGCAGACCTTCCAGCACGACCGCAAATTCCGCGTTCTCATGCAGCGCGACTCCGAGCGCGTACCCCCAGACCGCGCTGAACGACGCATGCCCGAGATTTCCAAAGAAGAGGCGCGCAATTGTGGCTTCGGGTCCAAAGCTCAGCAGATAGACGACGTTCTCTCCGCCCGCAAAACCAAGAGCTGCGCAGACTGCGAGTAGAATGCCGTCGTAAGAACTACGAAAATCCTGCCGTCGCAGCGCGGCCAGAAACACTGCGAGGAATTTTGCCAGCTCCTCAAGCGGGCCCACGCCGAGCAGATAGAATACAGCCGCACCCATCGATTCGCGCGGCGCGCCCGGTCCGGAAAGAAACGCCTGCTCGAAGAAGTACTCAGCGATGCCGGATAACGGTCCCGAAACCAGGCCTGCGCCAAACACAGTCCAGACCGTTGCAGGCGCGAGGGTCTTGTTCCGGGTAAAATATATCAGGAATCCTGCGGATGCTGAAAAGAAAAGGGCCGCATAGAGGAGCATTCCTAGATCCCGCAGACATCGAACGAATCAATTGGAACCACGTCAGGGCTGCCTTTCCGGAGAAACAGGACAGGACTCTGGCCGCCGGATTGGATCGATGGGCCTCTGAGGAACTCGATGGCCCGGCAGTTGATGAACGAAAACTGAAGCGTATTTGACGTTATGCGATACTCTTTACCGTCAATAGTAATGGAGCCTGGTTTCATCGTCACGGGGCGACTGTAATCGGTCTGCTGAACCGTAACATACTGCTTCCCTTCGTCCGATGTATAGGGTGAAAAAATGTAGCCGTTCAGAGGGTGCTCGACCTTGATCCACTCTCCTCCTTTGCCGTCGATGGTTTCCGTAACACCCGTGAAGCTGAACTGACGAAGGAGAAGTCCACGGGGAAGCTGCTTGATGACTGCGGCCGAGCGCTCGGGATTCTGACGAACGTTGAGTGAGTCTGCGGTGATCCGCAGGATGCGTATTTTTTCTTTCTGGGAAATCGGAGCCATTTCTCCACAGTAGATCCAGCCCGTAAAAGGTTCATTCCCCCACGATACTTTGCAAGAGGACTTCTGATATTCTCGCAGATCAATGCGCTTCTCAATCAGCGTCACTCGCGTCCCGAAAGGAATCTCGGCTCCGCGTTCACGCTGCTGCTGGACATGGCCGAAGGGCTCGATCCAGACCCTTGCAGATCTGTTTAAATCCTCTGTGATCCAATGCGTGGGCTGATTGGCGTGTCCGTCGCCAGATGCAGCCTCAGGGGGATTTTCCGCAGGCATCTGCACTGGCAGAATGGCCAGCGCACAAATCGTCCACAGCAACCGCTTCATCGCCGGGTCTCTTTCTTCTTTTTCTTCTGCCAGTAGCCGCCCGGTGGTTCGTAGCAAGCTGCCGAAAGATCTACGACTCGCTCTGTCATGTACTGCTCTGCATCTTTGATGGCTTTGTTGTAAATCATCGGTCCCACCTCTTCCAGAATGAATTTTAGAAGAAAGCCTGCGCGCATGTCGCTGAGCTCGGTTTCGAACTCTTCGCGCATGTACTTTTGGATCGAGGGAAGGATTTCTTTCTTTTCTGCATCCGAAAATTCAATGGCCATAAAAACCTCAGGTGCGTTCGCCTGGCGGCCGCGTCCTTGCGCAAAGAGGCGAGTTGCGCCGCGCCTGTCACGCAAATCCTGCCGCACAAATCCTTGCAGGTTCGGACCGCGGGGTTCTCATGGACGCATGGCCCAGTTTGAGACGATCCCAAATCCTTCTGGCGAGCTGCAGGAATTCCTCTGGGAGAACCTGCGCGTTGCAAGCAATGCCCACCTGTCGGACGTACGTGAGCACGAGCATCATTCGTTCAGCGTGCTGGCGAAGGAAGGCGATCAGGTGGTCGGTGGAATGCTATGCATTACGTATTTTCGAGGTTTGAATCTGCAATGTCTGTGGGTGCGCGAAGACCAGCGAGGGAAGGGGCTTGGCCGTGAGTTTCTCATGCATGCGGAACAGGAGGCGCGCCGTCTCGACTGCACGATGATCCATCTGCACACATTCAGTTTCCAGGCCCCGAATTTCTATCTGAAAGCTGGTTACCAGATCGTCGGAATCATTGAGGATTATCCTCCGGGACAGAAATGCTACTTCTTAAAGAAGACACTGGACTAGCAGGCTCTCCGAAATGAAGCGAATTCTCATTGGTCTCGTCTTTCTTTGCGCAGCCTGCGCGCACAATCCGCGCATCTCGAATGAGAGCAGGCGCATTGTATTTTTCGGCGACTCCATTACCGAGCTCGGCGTTCGTCCTGGCGGTTACATCACGCGCATGCGCTTGGCTCTCGATGCCCGGTCTCTGCAATATGATCTGATTGGCGCAGGCGTAAGCGGTGACAAAATCTACGACCTCTACCTGCGAATGGAAGAAGATGTTCTGTCGCACCGGCCGGATACGGTTGTGATCTGGGTCGGTGTCAACGACGTCTGGCACAAGCAGATTCACAATACGGGGACGGATGCTCCGAAATTTGAACGCTTCTACGCCGCCCTGATCCGAAAGTTTCAGGCGGAAGGAATTCGCGTAGTGCTCGTGACGCCCATGGGCGTCGGAGAAAAGCGCCCGGGCGAAAACCCGTTAGACGCCGAACTGGATAAATATTCCGAAATCATACGTTCCCTTGCCGCAAAGTATCACTGCCCGTTGATTGATGTGCGCAAAGCGTTCCAGGCATACATTGCGGCCAATAACCCGGCAGATCAGGACTCCGGCATTCTCACGTATGACCGCGTTCATCCGAATGATTCCGGGAACCGCTGGCTTGCGGAGAAGATGCTGCAGGCGCTGGTTCCGTCTCCCTGACTTACGCCGGCGCATGCCGCACGCTGCTGAAATAGAATCCAACGACGTCGCGCTGGCGCACATAGCCGAGGAGATTGCCTTCGTTCACGACTGCCACCTTATCAAGCTCATGCTGCGACATGATTCGAAGGGCTTTCGCAAGAGTGTCCCGCGGAGAGACGGCCGGGACCTGGAGGTTCGGCTTGATTCTCGCGCTTTCGCGTCCGCGGTACTGCTTCAAGGAAATCATGCCGCAGTACTGCCCTTTGTCGGTAACGACAAAGTCCGAAGCATGAACGCGAAGCGCAAGCTTGCGCAGCGAGGCGAGGGTTGCCGCAGCATCGGTCATTGCGAAGCGCCGGATTTCTATGCCGCTGTCGAGGAGTCTCGCTCGCTCGAGAAAGTCCATCTTGATGTCCCAGTCATGCGCCGGTGACTGAAATCGGTTGTGAAGCTGGCTCTTGTAGATCGACCATTTCTGCGAGAGAACGAGCGCCACGGTCGTTACGAGAATCAATCCGGGCAAAAGCGAATAACTCCCCGTCATTTCGCAGACCATGAGCATGCCTGCAATCGGCGCGCTTGCAACGCCCGAGTAGAAAGCGCCCATTCCGACAAACGCATAGGAGTGAAGACTGGAGACCTGGCCGGGCAGCAGGACGTGCGCAACCGAGCCGGCCGCCAATCCGAGGAATGCCCCCATGAGCAGCGACGGTCCAAACAGGCCGCCGGAATTTCCCGATCCGACGGATATGCTCGATGCAAGCATTTTGGCGAATCCCACGGCGAGAAACCACGCCGCGGCCGCGAGCGATGCCGGAGCCGCGTGCTCGTCGAGGTGGCGGTCGAG
>CAZUJO010000265.1:0-5646 GCA_964619995.1 uncultured Leptospiraceae bacterium | reverse complement strand
GCTTCGCGCCGAATTTGAACTCTCTGCGCCGGACGGCCCCCGGGTTTTCGATCTGGTTGTGGAACCAACGTTAGACGACAATGGAATCGTTCAAGGAGTGATCGGCGTTTCCCTGGATGTGACGGAACGCCGGCGCGAAGCGGAAGGCCGGCGGCAGCTTGAGCAGGAGCTCGCGCATTCAAGAAGGCTGCAGAGTCTCGGGACACTGGCCGGAGGCGTCGCTCACGATTTTAACAACATGCTTGCCATCATCCTTGGACAGGCTTCTGCCCTGAAAGCCAGGCATCCGGAAATATCGCAGGGGCTCGACTCGATTGAGTCCGCCTGTATGCGCGGCGCTTCCCTCGTGAATCAGCTTCTGGTGTTCGCCGGGAAGAATGCATCGGAACGAAAGGCCGTTTCGATTGCCTCGGTCATCGAAAAACTTGTTGAGATGCTGCGCTCTGTCTTCCCGCGCCATATTGATCTGGCTACGGACTGCGAACCGAATCTGCCGGCGTTGTACGCAGATCCGGTTCAGATCGAACAGGCTGTGTTCAACCTCTGTCTGAATGCGCGTGATGCAATGCCCGAAGGAGGCAGACTCAGCATTGATGCCCGCCGCGCCGAAACAGCACGGGTCCGCGCTGAGTTCAGCCAGGCCGCTTCTGATTCTTACATCGTAATTTCTGTGAGAGATTCGGGATCAGGCATCGACCCTGAAACACGAGAACGCATGTTTGATCCTTTCTTCACGACGAAAGGCGTCGGCAAAGGCACCGGACTGGGCCTGTCCATCGTGCATTCGGTCATCCACGCACACGAAGGAATGATCAGCGTCGAGAGTGAACCCGGCCGGGGAACTGTCTTTCACCTCTACCTGCCCGTCGATCCATCCGCAGGAGAGCCTATCCCTGTAAGAGAGAGCGCGGCTGCGCAGGTGCCCGCGGGCAGCGAAACGATCCTCGTAATTGAGGACGAGCCGATGCTTGCAGAAGTGGCGGCCGAATTTCTGGAGATGGCCGGATATAAGACGTTAAACGCTCTTGAGGGAGCCGGGGCGGTTTCGCTTTTCCGACAACATCAGGAAGAAATTGCCGGGGTTTTGTGCGACCTCGGTCTGCCGGGCGTTCCCGGTCTGCAGGTAATTCGAAAGATCCGGCAGATGCGGCCGGATGTTCCCATCGTGGTTGCGAGCGGTTTTGTAGAGCCGGAAGCGCGCGACGAACTCGTCCAGCTCGGTGTGCAGGGGATCATCCAGAAGCCGTACCGGATGCAGGACGTAATTGCGAAGATCCGCGCGGCCCTGGACGAATCCTGAGATTTCAGTCCGCGTCGATCGGATGCCCCACTCTTTCGGGGACGTAGAGCCCGCCCACGATCAGCGTCAGGAGAGCCACGGCAATCGGATAGGCAAGCCCCAGATAAATGTTTCCCGAAGCAGCCACGACAGCCGTGGCAATGAACGGTGTCAAACCGCCGAACACACCGTTGCCAACGTGATACGGCAGCGACATAGACGTATACCGGATGCGTGTCGGGAAAAGCTCAACAAGGAATGCAGCGATCGGTCCGTAAACCATCGTTACAAAAACCACCTGGATGAATACAAGCGCGGTGAGGATCAAGAGCGACATCGCATCCGGGACATGCGCGGCGGTGAGATTTTCTGGATTTCCCGCCATCTTCATCGCGTAGTAAATCGGCACGTAGGATACTGCCGCAAGCGCGCATCCCGCGAGCATGATCTTCTTTCTGCCGACCCGGTCAGACAGATTTCCGAAAAACAAGAACAGCGGAGTTGCAAGCACCAGGGCGCCCGCGACGATCAGATTGGCGGAAATGAATTCGATGTTCAGCGTCTTCTGCAAAAATGTCAGCGCATAGAACTGACCCGTATACCAGATGCAGCCCTGACCGGCCGTTGCACCAAAGAGCGCGAGCAGAATGAGCTTCAGGTTTCGGCGGTTGCCAAACGCATCCCGCAGCGGCTTCTGCGACGATTTGCCCTCTGCCTTCAGCCGGGAAAATACGGGCGATTCTTCGAGCCTTGTGCGAATGTAATACGAGATGGTCACAAGAACGAGCGATAACAGGAAGGGCACGCGCCATCCCCAGATTCCGAATGCAGCCTCGCCGACGGACAGGCGCACGGCAAGAATGACTGCAATCGAAACAAGAAGCCCGATCGTCGCCGTCGTTTGAATGAAGCTTGTGTAGTATCCGCGGCGGTCATCGGGGGAATGCTCGGCCACATACGTTGCCGCACCGCCGTATTCGCCGCCTAACGCCAGTCCCTGAAGAAGCCGGAGCAACACAAGCAGTACCGGCGCAAGCACGCCCGCCTGTTCGAAAGAAGGCAGAAGCCCGATGGCAAAGGTGCTTCCTCCCATAATTAAAAGCGTTACCAGAAAGGTATACTTCCGGCCTACCAGATCGCCTGCGCGCCCGAAGACGACGGCGCCAAACGGCCGAACCACAAAGCCGGTCGCGAAGGTAGCGAGGGTGGCCAGAAATCCCGCGGTGGGATTCTCTCTGGGAAAGAACTGGCCGGCAATCACGGTCGCAAGGGCGCCGAAGATGTAGAAATCATACCATTCAATCACCGTGCCGACGGAGGATGCAAGGATGACCTGCCGCAGGTTCTGCCGGGACTCAATTCTGTGGGACATGGGGGGAGGAAATCGGCCCTGATCGCTCCGTCAACCTCAAGAAAAAGATTGCCAGAGCCTTCTGACGACAGAATCATTCAAGCAGGGCTGAGGATTTCGTGTTACTATGGTTCCATGATCCAGGAGGGGAACATGACAACGTTTGAAAGAAGAATGGCCGGATATGCGGGCTACCACAGAGACCCGCGCAACAAATTCACGCACCTGTTCGGAGTGCCCATGGTATTTTATTCGCCGTTAATCCCGCTGGGATGGCTGCGCGCCTCCGTGGGCGGTCTCGACCTGAGCCTGGCGATGGTTGTGCTGGCGGCAGTGATGGTCTGGTATCTCATCCTCGAATGGCGGCTCGGCATTCTTATGACGATCATCTCCATTCCCGCAGCCTACGGCTTTGATATCGTTTCGCGCATGCCCTTCGCGCAGTCCGCGATGATCTTCGGTATCTTTACGGTCGTCGGCTGGACGATTCAGCTGATCGGACATGCGTTCGAAGGGAAACGTCCGGCGCTCGTGGATAACTTGAGTCAGTCGCTTATGGGTCCGCTGTTCGTTCTTGCAGAAGTGCTGAACTTTTTCGGCTTCCGCAAAGACCTGCAGCAGATCGCTCACGCTCAGAATTGACCTTCCCCGCATCGCTTTGCCGTTCGCGGCAAGGCGATGGCCGACGCGCCTTTTTTGTCGCAGGCAGGCAGTATACGGAGACATGCTGAAACGATTCTTCACGCTCTTTCTCATCCCGGCAATTCTCGGCGCTCTGCTCGCCGAACCATCAACCATCACGATGGACGGTCCGTGCACCGTGGTCTTTTCACCAGAAGGAGGAACCACGCAGGCCATTGTTGACCTGATCCACGGCGCAACCAGGAGCATACGCCTGCTCGCTTACAATTTCACGTCTGCGGAAATCGGGCATGCGCTCATCGAGGCGAAGGAGAGAGGCGTGGATGTGAAGCTCATTCTCGACAAGAGCGTTCCGCACGAAAAGAAGAGTCTCCTTCCTGCTATGCTTGCGGCAGGAATCCCTGCCTGGATCGACCGCAGGCACCACATCGCGCACAACAAAGTCATCGTCGTGGATGAATCGATCATTGAGACTGGTTCGTTCAACTTCACGGACAGCGCCGAACATCGCAATGCTGAAAATGCCGTAATCTGCCCGAGTGTTTCGGGCGCGGCCCTGTATTTGAGCGACTGGGAGAGGCACCGGGCCCATTCCGATCTGGCCCTCCCGGAAGATGAACCCTGACCCGGCGCAGAAACTGTTTGCGCGCACACCTGCCCTGCGCGAAATCGGCAGAGATCTTTTGAATCCGGTCTCACAGGTGTTTATGAATTCAATTGGAAGAATCTTCTTTTGCGCAGTCCTCATCGCAAGCGCCGGATGCGTTCATGTATCCGTCAAAAAGTCAGACGACAATCCTGCACCGGCGCCGGTCTCAAAGCTTCCGGCCCGGCTGATCCTGCAGGTACCGCGCGCATTCCTTGGGCCGTCAGATACGCATGCATTCCAGGACCGCCTGCGCGACCGGCTCACAGCCGCCGCCCCGGGCACAAAGCTGGATCTGCAGACCGGGGTCGAAGTGACTCCCGCTGACGATGAGCTCGTCATCGCTTTCAATCCAAACAGCGCGAACACTGCAGAGGTTGACTGGAGCTTTACGGCGCTTCCTGCATGCCTCACTCTGTTCATTATTCCTGTGTGGAACGAACGGATTCAGGAATTCACATACAATCTGAAAACAAAGGATGCGGAGCCGGGCCCAACGCAGACCATCCGTCTGAAACGAAATGAAGCGATCTGGCTCGGATATTTTATCTGGGGAAGCTTCACATCCAATACATCCGGCGAGGCTCTTGCAGACGCGCTCTACGACCGCCTGATCCCGCCGGCACACTGATGAATCGCATCCGCATTACGGCAATTACACTCCTCGCCCTGCTTGGCGCGGGGCTTGCAGCAGAACCCATCAATGAATCGTTTCTGACTTCTTCCCACTACAGGCAGCCCGGCGCATGGGCGTGGGCGATCGCGTTTAATGCTGGAGCAAAGACCTACTACGAATATTTCGAGGGCGAAGGCTGCGGCGGCTACGAGGGGACGTACCGCATCGAAGGCGACTACGTGATTCTCAAACCTGAAAAAGGAGAATGCACGCCGAAATCGCCCATGCCGGTACGCAAATGCGAGCTTTCCCCGGCATTCGATCATCTGGACTACACTATGTTTCTTTCCTGTGGCGAAGGAGAGTCCTACGCACGCGAAGAGAGCAAGGTACCTGCGGGGGAAAAGCGCGAAGTATACGGCCGCCAGGTGATCATGATGGGGCGCGCGAAAGGCAGGATTACGACCGGCGCGAAGATTCGCTCCGATCCCGGACTGACGGCTCCCTCCTACGTCTGCTCGTACGATAATCCGTTCATGGGATACAATCCGCCCCACGTCAAACCCGTCGACCTGCCGTACCTGAGGGAAAACACATATCTCACAATTCTCGCGCGGCTTCCGGAGAAGTCGCAGGTGCAGAAATGGACGAACTATTGGTACTACGTAAGACCCAGCTTTGGTATGGCAGACGGCTGCAAGGAAAATGGACAGTTCCGGGCAGAAGGATGGGTTTTCGGAGAATTCATCAAGTTCGACTGAAGGAAACACGGGCGATCTGCCTCGGGTGCAAGGGTCAGCGCTTGAACTCGCGCACGCGCTGAGAGCAGCCCTCGATCTGCAAAAAGCGGGCGGGACGATTCACGGCGGTTCATCGTCTGCCCTCCATCATGGGTAAGGCCAGCGCCGCGTAGATGCCGGTCATTTCTTTCACCGACAGCTTATTCTGAGGGCTCATCCACCACGCCGTCACCTCAAGCAGGGTTGAACTCAGCACATGAATCAAGAGAGGCCCGGGCACTCCTGACCGGCGTTTCGCAATCGGTTTAAGGCGCGCGGACAGCAGGGAACTAAATATTTCATGGAAATGCGGGCGCAGGATCTGCCATCCAC
>CAZUJO010000264.1:0-5662 GCA_964619995.1 uncultured Leptospiraceae bacterium | reverse complement strand
CTTGCATCCCGCATGCGCGATTCCGACCGGCTCGTCAGGATCCCGCCGGCCGTCATCGCCGTTCTCGCCCTGCTTTCGGCGGCGCTCACCTGGCATTTTCGCCAGAGGTGGTTTCTTCCGGCGCCAAACGGAAACGGCGACAGTCATTTCTTGATCGAGCAGGTCCCGGTGTACGCAGAACTGTTCGGGTCACGCCTGAGCTTTGACGAAATCCTGGCGCTGTATTCGCACAGCCGATTCTACCTGCTCTGCAAATCCGCCGGACTCGGCATCATAGAGAGCTATGCAATTCTCAGCTGCGCTGCCGGCGTCGTCTACACTGCGGCCGCTCTGTTCCTTCTCAATCGCAGACCTCTTCCTGTCTGGATTGCGGGATTCCTGTTGATTCTTTGCACACCGGCTGTGGGAATTTTCTTCGGATACGTTGAACACTACGATGCTGTCAGCGCCTTACTGCTCGTATGCGCTGCAATCTGTTCGCATTACGTCGAGCGTCCCATGCCTGTTTTTGCCTGGGCCCTCCTCGGGCTCCTTGCGGCGCTCGCAGCGCTCTTTCATATGATGGGTGGTCTGGCGCTGTTCCCGCTCGCTCTGTTCACATGGGAGAAGACAAAAGAGCGGCGCGCTTTCCTGCGCTGCGCGCTGAGCGCGGGTATACCGGCAGGCATCTTGCTGGGAACCGTCTGGCTTTACTTCATTGTTCTTGCAGACAATCGGATCAACCTGCGCGAATCCTTTTTCGTCAAGCCGCCGATCCATCCGCTGAGAACCATTTTCTCCGCGAAGCACCTGACCGACATGGCGAACTTGATTTTGCTCGGAATGCCCGGGCTGGCCATCGTATGGATTTCGGCCGCAGGCTCCATCCGCGAACTTGCAGTCCGCCGCGATGTCCGCATTCCTGCGACCGGCGCTGCCGCTTTCTTCGCAGCGACCTTTCTGATCAATTCGCTCCTTGACTTTCCTTCTGACTGGGATCTATTCACGATGTTTCAGGTTTACGGCAATCTGCTGCTTCTGGCCGTCGTCGCGCATCTTCACACGCTCCGCCGCATTCAGACGATGTCGCTTGCGGGCGGGCTTGCAGTGGTCTGTCTGGTTTCCACCGCTGCATGGATTCACAGAAACCACTCGTCTTCGCCGGAGACAGAGGCTGTCATTCTTCACGCGCGTGCTGCATCGGAGGGATTTCTCGCTGAAATTCGAAACGATCCTGTCTACGCCGCAACGCCGGCGCAGCGCCGAAAGACCGCAGTCGAGGTAAAACTCTTCCTCTACGGCGCGGAGCGAAAGGCGCCGGCCCAGAGCCCTCTTGCGGGGGAGATCCGCAATGAGCGGAAGGAATTCGATCGCTTCATCCTGCTGCCGGAGCCCGAATACAATGCGGCTTACCCGAAGGTCTGGGCTCGACTCACTGAACTGAACCGCCGCACCGAAGATCTTCGGTGAGGTTATTTCGAAAGGGCTGTGTAGAGGAACGTCAGGTCGCAGTTCGCATCGCACACGCCGGTGCACGTTTTGAAGTTGTAGTATTCCGACGCGTCAATCGTTCCGTTTCGATTGGTATCGTAGGTGTTGCCGCAGACCGTGTAGCAGGACTGGACGCCTGCGCCGCAGGCAAGAATATAGGTTGCGAGCTTGGTAGGAGTCTCGTCAGGATCCTTCTGACAGGCTGCGAGCAGGAATAATGCGAGCAAAAAGACACGCATACAACCAATTTCCGGTCCATACATTCGTCTGCCTAGCTCTTTTGTTTTCCGCGGCCGGCTGCCGGTCTTCGTACGCCTTCTACGTCGATCGAGGTCAGAATGTTCGAAAGAAACTATTCCTTCTGGACAGCACCTTCCAGGGAGTACGCAATGAAAAGGCGCTCGATCTTGCGCGCGCGGGAAAATGGGAAGAGGCCCTGGCCGTCTGGGAAGAAATGGAGAACCATAAGCTGGCCATTGACTGCGGCCTGTTTTCAAATGCTGCCCTGGCACGTTATATGACCGGACGACCCGCCCTGAATGCGATGGAGCGCGCCGTACGAATCTGCCCGGATGACGAAGAAATCCGCAATAATTTCCGCGTTTTGAGCACGCTGCAATGAAGCTGAGAATCCTCGCCCTCGCCCTCGCCGGGCTCATCACCTCGTGCGACCGGGCCCATACAGTGCCGCAGAGCTATTTCCTGCTCCCGATTCTCCGCAACGGCTGGAACAGACCGTCCGCCCCTTCGAACCTGCACGCGCGCTATTCCGTTTCGCTGGATCTTCTTACCCTGGACTGGACCGGCAGTCTCGATCCGGACACCGGCCTTCCGAACGTCGTCTATAATATCTACGGCTACGAACTGCCGCCGCGCGAGTACTACCGGCCGCAGGATCTTCTCGATACTACAACGGCCATGTCGTATTTTACGCGTGTCAGCCGATTCACAGGAACCCTTTATTTCGTTGTAACGGCCTCGGATGGAGGGGCCGAATCATTGCCGTCTAACGTTGCTCAGATGGAGACTGTGCTTTGAAGCGATTCAGCCTGGGATTCTTCCTGTTTCTCGCCGCGGCGGCGGGACCGCTGAACGCGCAGGCCGGGGTGCTTGCGGCCGATGCGGTCGTGCCTGGTTTCGGAGCTTTCTACGCCGGCAGGCCCGTTGCCGGAAGCGCGATTGCAGCCGGGCGAATCAGCACACTTTACATGGCCTATTACTTTCATCAGCGCGAACTCGAATACAGGTCCGCAGAAAACGCGGCCAGGATTGCGGAGTTCTACTTTGGCCCCGGATATCGCTTCAAGAATCCCTACGGCGGCGGATACTACAGCGCGGCTGAGTTTCATCAAATGGCCGGACGCCGCGAATTCTATTCGCACCTCTCATTGTTTCTGCATGTGGGGATTACAGTGGCGAGCCTCTATACGACGAATCTCTTTCTCCAGGCCGACGCAGAAATGAACGGGCCCGTTTTCCCCGAGCCGCAGGCGCGGGTATCAATCGGAATGCGCTTTTAGTAAATCACGGAATCGTTTTGCGGTGCTCGCGCAGAGCGCTGAGGCAGGCGTCCATTTCCGCAACGGCAGACTCTTCGACCATCGTGCCTGCCTGGGCCTGCTCGTAAGAGCGAAGCACGTGACGGGCAAGATCATCGGCGCCGATGGTGAGGCTTGATCCCTTGAGCTTATGAAGAAGACCGCGGCATTTCTCCGCGTCGCCGGCTGCTCGCGACTTGCGGACGTCATCGAGAATCTCGGCCGTCTGAGCAATGAACTTGTCGAGCATCTCGACAAAGAATCCCTCTCCGCCAATGTTTACGATCTCTTCCCTTTTTCGCGAATCGATGACCACAGGCTCTTATCCGCGGACGACGGGTAACTGCAACTCAAAATTTGCCACGAGTTCGCCCGTAGCAGATGGACTCAGAAAATCGCGCAGACTGCCCGCCATAATTCGTCCCCCATGCTTTTGCACGACCTTCTCGACAACGGGCAGACCCAGTCCGTAATCAAGAGTTCCGTAGCGCTCATCGACGGTGCGAACGGCGCGGAAGAAAGGCTCAAACACAAGACGCGTGTATTCTTCGGGAATTCCCCGCGTGCCGAACTGATTTTCAGCGGGTGAATTGATGAAGGAAATGTAGAGCGAATCGCCGGCGAGACGGAAAAGAACGAGTATCTGCGTTGAAGGGACGGAAAACTTCATTGCATTGATGAGGAGTTCCCGCACAGCATCGGCGAACAAGTCGCGCGCAATCCGGACCGAGCCTGCTTCTCGCGGCGGATCTCCGATCACGATTGTCTGATTCTTGATGGTGAGCAGCGATGACGTGCCGTCCGCAACCTCGGAAATAAGGCCGCGCAGTTCTCGTACAGTCATTTCTTCCGTCGCGATGTCTTCGCGCACCAGAGTATCAATATCTTCAAAGCGCCGCATTGCCTTCTCTGCCATGCGGGCGTTGTCCATGAGGAGATCCATCAGCTCTGCATCGACTCGATACGCGCCGTCCACCTTCTCAGACGTGTCCGCAATCAGAGAGGCCAGCGTTACAAGGCCGCCGAATCCGATCCCCTGGTTGAAACTCATTCTGAGATTGTCGAAAAGGGTCTTGTTGAAACGGTCCCGGTCGCGGCCGACTACGTCCTCTTTCCAGACGCTCCATGCAACCTGCCGCTCGAGCCGCAGTTCGCGCTCTTTATCCGCGATCTGCGCCGCGCGCCGCAGCCGGCCCATGTCGACCGCATGACGACTGCGAAGGATAAACTCTTCCTGATGTACAGGTTTCAGAACATAGTCATAGATTCCGAGCTTCATGGCCCGCACTGCAATCGAGACATCGTGTTCGGCCGTGAGAACAATTACGGGAGGATTCTTGCCTCGTGCCTGGAGCGCTTCGATCAGCTCAATGCCGTCCATGCCGGGCATATGCAGATCCGTCACAAGCAGATCAAAGTCTGCGCGATCAAAAGCGTTCAGAGCCTGCGCGCCGCTCTCCACAAGCTCCACGTCGTAATGCTGGCCGTCCAGCATGCCTTTGAGAAGGCGTCCGTTGACAACGTCGTCTTCTGCGATCAGCACCTTCGAATTCATACGCCGTCCGCCGCCTTTCGCTTAACCCAGACTTCGCCGCTCCAGAGATTGAACTGAACGCGGCGATAAAAGGCCCCGCCAAGATCAGACGAAATCAGACGGACACCGTTTGATTCCAGCGACTTTTCAAGAGCGCGAATGTTTTTTTCGCCGACGACTTCGACGTTGTCCACCTGCTCGCGAAACATGTTGCCGCCGCCGAACGCCTTCCATTCGAACTCTTTGAGATTGCGTCCCGATTTCGCAGCCTGGTCCGCGAAGAGCTCCAGAACCCCGTCCAGATAACGGCTTGCGCCTCCGCCCCCGCTCTGCGGGCGCGAAGGCAGAAGGAAATGACACATGCCGCCCTGTTTCAGAATCGGATGCCACAGAGTGATCGAAACACAGGAGCCAAGCAGCGTGCGAATGCGCGTTTCGCTGTCTCCCCAGTAGAAATCGCCGGGCTGAAGAAAGATATCGAGCAGGAATTCCGGCTCATCGTTTGTGATTTTGAGATTCGCTTCAGCCATTCGCGGGAGGACTGAACGTCCTCATCTCTTCGGGCGCAAGAACCAGATCAAGGTCAAGCAATATGACAAATCGATTTTCATATTTCGCCATACCCTGAATAAAATCAGTGCGAATGCCGGAGCCGAAGTTCGGCGCGGGCTCGATCATTTCCGGCGAAACATCCATGACCTGTTCAACAGAGTCAACGAGAATGCCTGCCTCTGTGCGAAGACCGTCGATATGGACTTCGACGATCACGATGCAGCTCTTGCGCGTCGTCTCTGCGGCTCTTCCCTCAAACAGGCGAAGCAGGTCCACGACGGGCAGCACATTCCCCCGGAGATTGATCACGCCGGAAATGTACGGAGGCGTGCGGGGCACACTCGTCGTGCCGTTGTACTGCAGGATTTCCTTTACGCGAAGGATATCGGCCCCGTAAGAATTGGGGCCGAGCTGAAAGACAAGATACTGCGACCCGCGCTGTTCTGCTGTGTCATTCATATCAAAAACGCTCGAAATCAGAGTCGATGGAAGCAGCCTGAGCCGCAGCTCTGGGCGCGGGTTTCAGCGCCGCGCGGGGGGCCGCCTGGTTCGCGATCCGGAAGAATTC
>CAZUJO010000263.1:0-5670 GCA_964619995.1 uncultured Leptospiraceae bacterium | reverse complement strand
GACTCAGAGTTACGATCAAGCGCTGCAGTTATACACTGAAACGTGGAGCGTTGGAGTCGTCTCTCTGGCGGGAACGAAACGCGTCCGGATCCGCAACATCGTCAACCAGGGCTTCTATTTCAAAACGGTCAATGCGATCGATACGCCCGTCACCGTGGGACTTTTTACGACTTCAAAGCGCATGGAAGACATCATCTCCGGCATCATCAATATGCTGGGACCTCTTCCGCCGGGCATGCTGGTCGAGGCGGATCCGGAAACAGGAGCATACGTAACCTACACCGGAAGCAATCCGGAGATTACGCGAGTGCAGCCGAAGGAGCTCAATCCCTTCTATCCCCACCGCTTTGCCATTTACCAGGCGCCGGAAGCTCTCTACGCAATGGGCGTCTGCGCGAAAGGGTTGATCGGGCAGTTACTGATGCACGATGCGCTGCTCACGCAGGGCACGAGCTACCAGGCTGGATACGAAATCAACATCAAGTCGCAGGGCAAGTTTCTCTATATCGTTCCCTTCCTTGCAAGTCTGAAGAAGACTGAACTGGCATGCGCGTCTCGCCTCGCATTTGATCTGGAAGAGATCGAACTCGCAGACGAAGAAGAAGGCGCAGGGGAAGACTGAATGCCGAACGCAGATGGACAGCGCCGCGACTTCGAAGATTTTCAGGATCTCCTGAAAATTCAGGACGTCAAAAATCTTCAGGATCAGCTGGATGGGAAAGCCGTAGTCGGCCACACTCACACCATCCCGGACGTGGCAGGCCTTTCGCTTGCCCTCGGAAGCAAAGCTGACGCGATTCATTCTCATGATTTTACAGAACTGAATGATGCGCCGGCCGATTACACGGGCGCAGCGCTGCAGATCGTGCGCGTGAATGCGGCAGAGACTGCCCTTGAATTTGTGGATCCGGCGAACGTTCTTGCTCCGGGCTCAATCGAAGTCGGGGATCCCGTATACAAGCTGCGGCGGAAGCCCGCACCTTCTCCGGGTCCGGGGCAATGGTTCCCGGCGTGGATCGATGACGACGTTGACCTTGCGCACTGGCTCCTTCTGCAGCCGTTCCTTTACGCATGCAAGCTGGAAGTGATCGACACGCTCACCGATCAATTCCTTGTCGTGAACGTTTCACGATCGGCTAACGTTGCCACGCTGGAATTCGCAAACACGGACGAATGCGCTCTGGTCTGCCAGCTTCTTTACGACGATCTTCTGTTTGATTGCTATGATCCTGTAATCAATGCGTCAACGCCCAACCCGTCCGCATATTCTGCATGGGCCATGACGGTTGATCTTCCGCAAATCGACTTCATCCCGGCCGGGCGCTACCAGCTGCTCTCTGTCGATCCCGCGACCCGCAAGATCACTATCGCCCTGAATGGAGCCGATCAGGCAGTGACACCGGTTACCGAATACGCCGAGTTTTTCCCGTATCGGAAAACCGGAACCAATACCGTTTGCCGGTGGCGGAAAGTCACGGACGCGGGGCTCATCATGGGACGTATTCCGGGAGTAAGAAGCCGTGACGCGATCGGTGAGCATACGCACCAGCAAACACTTTTCGGGATCGTGGCTTTTGCAGTTCCGGGGGCTACCTTCGGTATCCCGGCACAGGTGGGGGCACAGGCAACCGGCGGGGCGAGCGGGAGAACCGACACCATCAACCGCACGCGATCTCTCGGCGGACTTCTCTATCTCTTTGGAGGGCCTTACGCATGAGCTTCGACTTTCAGAGACGCAAAGACATTGCCACAACCGTAAACTCGCGAATTGAAGAGGCCGGCAAATATCGCGAAACAGAATTACAATCGCATCTTGCTGACTATCGGATCGCAAGCGCGGAAGCGAAGCGGCTCTATTCGATGCGGACTCTGTCTTCTCCCGAATTTCCCGAATCTGCGGAGAACAGAAAAGCAAGGCTGCAGGCCGATCTCCTCAAGCACGAAATTGGAGAACTGATTTCGCCTATCCTGAAAGAGCGCGCGGAGCAGGTCGAGAAACTGCAGAGCATTCTTTCCAGGGTCATGAACCCGGAGACATCCAGCGAAGATCTGGATCTCATCGCGAAGGAGCTGGGATAATGCTCCCATTGCTGGACATACTTCAGGCAATCGTCGATGCCGAACAGGACCGGATCGAACGCGAGCAGGATGAACGGGAACGGCGCGAAGCCCGCGCCGAAATATCGCGTCAGTCAGCCGAGCTTGATGTCCAGCAACGCGAAGTAGAGACTGAGGACAGAGAAGCCAAAGGATTCGCGCGGGATCTATACTCGCAAAGAGCCGCAGCTCTTCAGGCCAATGGACGCGAACCAGACGAACTCAAGAAGGCGCGGATCCAGGCGGATCTGGCAAAGGCTGCAGCGCGAACCAACAAGCAAAGCATTGCGCAAGCGCGAGATCAGCTATCGCGGCTTGCCCGAGAAATCGGCGGGGAGGCCGCGAAGGTAGACTTCGTAATGTTACACGGTGAACCGTGCTTCAGGATAGCGGGGGTCGCGTGATGCCGAACGAACAGCAAACCATGCAAATCGTTCTTCAGTCGATAACGCTGGTATCGGTTGGGGTGACGATTGGTGTTTCTGTCGGAAGTCTCTACTGGCTGAGGCAGCTTGTTAATGAGCTGCGCACCGATTACAAGTCCATGCTTGAGAAAATCGGAGGACTCGCGACAGAACTCGCTGTCCTCAAAGAGAGGAAAAAATGATTTCAGCCGCAAGGATCTTTGTTCTGGGAATCGCACTTGTTCTGTGCGGGCTCATATACGCAGGCGTGGAACTCGCAAACAATATTCGTCCGATGGAGCTGTGGGTGTATCACGGCCCTTTCGGTGGAGTCCTTGTTGCATTCGGGATCCTGATGGTGGCTTTCGCATACCGTCCGGGACTGTTCGACAATCTGCCTTTCGCGAAGAGAGATCCTCTGCCGCCCGTAGTGGATCGGCAAGGCCCGCCAATCGGATCCACTGCGCCAGACTCTAGCAAGAATGGGGGCGCGCCAAATGTTTGATAGCGCAGAAGATTACTATAACTTCACTCATCCGCACGAGGCATGCCCCCCCGGCTTCTATGTTCATCGGCTGGGCGCCTTCGCGACTCCCGGCGGCGGGCAGAGGAAGAACCGGGCAGCACGCCTCGGGATCCTGCATGTTCCCATCTTTGATGTCGGCCGGGGAGCCGGCCCAGATGCGACTGCGGAACGAGTCGCCGCATATCTCTCAGATCCACCGGAGAACCACGGCCAGACAGATCCGAACCTCATGAAGTTCGGCTGCACTCATGCTACCGCGGATCGGGATTCCTACGTTCTCGCGCTGCCGCTGGACGGCAAATGCTGGGGATGCGGGAACCTGATCGCGGCCGAAGAAACATGGGAAGTGGAAATCGCAGGATTTGCCTCGGCTCCCGCAGGTCACTGGGAGTCGGGACTCCCCGGCATCGTTACGAGGCCGGGTGATTTCTGGAAGACCCCCGAGGAAACTCTCAAACTCATTCAGGCCGCAAGGGCGCATATTCAGTCCGCGAAACTCGTGTTTGGCGATCAGTGGAGGACTGGAATCGTTCCGCCGCAGAAGGGTGCCGTGGATCCAATCGGCCGGGTTGTCACTCCGGGATGGTTACAGCACCGCGACATTCCTTTCTGGAATGGGCGCGAGTGGTGCCAGCCTCCAGAAAACAACATCAGGGCAGGGCAGCACTCAGACATCTGCGCCGATTTCCCCTGGGATCACTGGTTCGCCGTTCTGGCGCAGGAGATCAACGCAGCATGAAAACAATCATTCACGCACTGGCCCTCTGGATACATCTCCACATTGGGCCTCTCGAAGATCGCGGGGTTGTTCCCTCTCTATACCGCTGGGCTCTGAAGAGGGAAGCCGCGTCCGGCAAAGCCCCGTTCATTCTCAATGGTGATTCGGTTGTTGCTGCCGGCATGCCGGTGTTCCAACAGATCCCCGGCATGCGAGTGATCGCGATACCGGGACTCAAGCTCGGAGGAATTCGAGCGAACATGGTTTCCTTCGCGCGTTCGAGCGAGCCTGAAGTTTACATCTTTGACGGCGCCGGTAACGACTTCATCGATAAGCGTGACCCGGACGACGCTTTCGAGGAGCTCAAGCTGGCTGTCGTTGAAGCGAAGCGCATGCTCCCCAATGCAATTATTTTCTGGATCAACATTGTTCCGCCAGGAAGGCAATGGCCCGAACTCGCGGGAAAGATCGTGCTTTTCAACGAGCGTGTTCGGATCGCCGGGTTCGTGCAGGTCCTCGACATTCACGCGCGTTTGAGGGACGACTCTGGATTGTTCTGCAAGCCTGAGTATATCGCGCCTGACGGAATCCACAACACGCCTCTTGCATACGAACTCGAATGGGGTCCGCTGATCAATGGCGTTATCAGCGCTTACAATCACAATGGAAGAGGAAAAAAATGAAGATCGAACTACCTATCTCAATCGTGCGCATGAAGGGATCCTACTATGTCCGCAAGGACGAAGACGGATCCATAATTTCAGGACCTCACGAGAGCAAGGAAGAAGCCAGAGAATCAGTTGAGCGAAGCGCGCTGAAGGTCGTGCGCGCCGGAAAAGGCAAAGGAGAATAGCCAATGAAGACACAAGACTTACTCGAACGATGCACACAGCCTCTTGAGAAGCAGAACACGCAGGAACTTGCAAAGGGAGCGCAGGTCCCCGCGGCGGCGGATACTGAGCAGGCAACACAAGGACAGAAACGACTTTCTATTCGCGACCGCATCGCAGCGCTGCGCGCCATAAGAGGCGAAACCAAATGAAAAAGCTTATAATCGTTGCCGCCGGCGTCTGGCTGAGTCTCTTCGCTGCTCTGGCGCTTCGCTGCGCCGCAACTCCTGTGGTTGTTCGAGAGTCGGACACTTCTGCCCAGCAGGAAGAATTGCTGCGCGTTCAGGAAAAGCTGGAGAAGGTTCCAGACTCAGCGGAAAACAGGATTGTTCCGCGCGATCGCGCCGTGATCTACCAGGCCGGGGACGCCCTGACGAGCTGCCGCACATCTCTCTTCAAGCAGGATAAAGACATCAACGTCTGCGAAGCTCACCTCAGGGAATTCGACACGCTCACCAAATCGTTAAAGGCAGACTTGAAGAAATGTGAATCGGAAACCGGCTTCCTCTCCAGTGTTTCCAGTTTCTTCTCGAAAGTCGGACTGTTCTTCGTAGGTCTCGGATCCGGGGCAGTTCTAACTATCTGCGGAATTATAGCAATGCACGTTACAGGGGCGCTAGGCGGAATGCTCGCGCGGATCCCGAGACCATAGAAGGAGAAAAAACAATGCAAGTTCGTATTCAAGCAGGACAGGACTTCGGAACACTCGCAAGAGATTACCTGGGCGACGGTAAGCGGTGGAACGAGATCGCGGCTGCAAATCCGCAGTATCCGGTAACATGGAAAGGCGGAATTCCGTTCGTGACGCTGCGCATCGGAGACCTCGTAACAATTCCGGGTGTCTCTGATCCTACGCCGGATCCCACAGCCGACGACTTCACTTTCACCCCGAGTGATCCTGAACCTTCAAACGATCCGGTAATCGCATTCCCGGAACTCGTGATCCCAGCTGTGGTCAGGCCCCAACCTCAGCCAGCCCCGACGCCCGATCCTCTGCCGCCGGCACCCGTAGACGACACGCGGCCCGCAAAGCAG
>CAZUJO010000262.1:1092-5715 GCA_964619995.1 uncultured Leptospiraceae bacterium | reverse complement strand
GTCTACATCCAACTGAAAGTTCTCAAAGTGCCCGAGCTCTATATCATCGTCGGGCACCTGAAAGAGCAGGTACTTTCCGAGGTCGACCGGATCCGCCGGCAGTATCCGCACGCAAAGATCCACACATCAGACTGGACGGGGAAGGGGCTTGCATCGGACATCGCAGTGCTCTCCGACCGCATTGACGGCGATTTCTCTGTGATTCTCGGCGACGAGTTCTACATGGGGACCAATCACCAGGAACTTGCGCGGCTGTGGGCTCAGAAAAAGAAGGCAGAAGCGCTGATCGCGGTGCTGCGGTCAGATTTGCTTTCGGAAATCCGCAAGAACTACTCTGTCGAGCTCGAAGGCACGAGAGTTGTGCAGCTCGTGGAAAAACCAGACAGTCCGCCCAATGATCTCCTCGGACTCGGAACCTACATCTTCAGTCCGAAGTACTTTACTGCCTTTGCAGAGACACCCGCATCGCCGCGATCCGGAGTCGTCGAACTGACGGATGTCATTGATTTGATGTCGCACAAGTACGAAGTGCACGCAGGACTTCTGAAGGGACGCTACTACAACATCAACTCGCTCGCGGACTATTACTCTGCGACGTGCCGCATTCGCTCAGAGAAGTTCCACAAATTCAAGACTACTCTTGTGGTCCCGTCTTACAACAATGAACGGACGCTTCCTGACGTGCTCCAGGACTTCCGCGGTCATGTGCACGAGATCATTGTCGCTGATATGGGAAGCTCAGACAGCACGGTGGCCATTGCGCGAAAAGCAGGCGCGAAAGTAATTGAAGCCGCCTCGACGGTTGGAAATCCGCACGGCGCCCGATTGATTTATCAGGCGTTTCGCGAATCATCGGGCGACATTCTCATCCTTGCGACCGCCGACGGGAACTTCCGCGCAAACGACCTTCCCAAGCTCCTCGAATACTTGAAAGATTCTGATATGGTCGTCGGAACACGCACGACCCGGCAGCTCATGGAGCAGGGCACGAATCTGAGCCCGCTGTATCGGTGGTTGAATGTGGCGCTCGGCAAGCTGCTTGAAATTCTCTGGTGGGACCTTGAGCCCCGCTTTACGGACATCGGCTGCATTTATCGCGCGATCTGGAAGGATTCGTTCCTCAAGATTGCGGAAGAACTCCGAGCAACGGACCGAACGTATCTGACGGAAATGATGATCGGCATTCTTCGGTTTCACATGCGCTGCATTGAAATCCCTGTGTCGCTCTATCGAAGATACGGCAGTGTGCGAAACGAAACCACCGCCGAGCAGTGGCATTACTTCTTCTCGGTGCTCCGCATGATCTTCGGCCGCCGCTTTCCCCGCCTTGGCAGATTGATCGGCGCGCCCTGATTTTTGCTTCCCACGCCCGGTTGTCGCTTCGACGATTGGCCGGGCTTATATATGAAGAAAACTCTCATTTCGATCGCGGCAGCGGTCCTCGTTCTCGTTCTGATCACAACCGCAGGGGCATGGGTTGTTCTCCGGAATGTCCTGACCGAGCAATTCCTGGTTGAACAGATCGAGTCGAGCCTGAACGTACGCGCTGAAATCAAGAAGCTCAACGTGAGCCTGTTTTCCGCGCTTTCCTCCGTTGAGATCGAGGGTGTGAGCCTGGGTGCGCGGGACAGCTTTGCCGATGCTGCCGCTCCTCTCAAAGACCGCACGCCCATGAAATCTGCGGCCATAACGATCCAGAAGGTGGATCTGAAATTCAGTCTTCTTCCTTTGATTCAGCGCCGCTTTGAACTGAAGCGTTTCCTTCTGATTGAGCCGTCGATTTCACTGACCTTCCTCGCTGGAGGCGGAACGAGTCTCAAGCCGCTGTTTCAAAAGCCGTTGATTGTAGCCGGCAAACCGAATCCTGCGGTTGTTGATGCGGCGAAAGATGCCGCAACGTCGGACGCCGCGAAGACGGAGTCCGAGGATAAACCGTTCAGCGCGCGCGATCTTCCTCTCGCAGCCGACCTCCGCGAAATCGGAATTCGAAACGGGACGGTCAGCGCATCCCTTCAAAAAACGGGAAACCTCATTCGCCTGAGCGGATTGAATCTTGTCATTGATTCGATCGATATCGACCCTGCTGATCTGGATCATCACAACGCCGCCCGTCTGGATGCCAGCGCCGATGCATCCGTGTTCAGCGCAAACGGCCAGGAGGCGGCCCTGCTCCTGATTCGATCGAGCGGCGCCGTTGTGCCATTTGATGCGAAGACAGGAGCCGTCAACACGGGGCTTGAATACGCCGCAACCTTGAAGAAGGATTCCTACATCACAGGCCTGGTTGTGTTTGATCAGCTTGCGGGAGATCTGCCGATCCTCAGTCAAACCGGCTTTTCCTGGAAGAAGCTCTCCGAGCGTGCGGCTCTCCTTCGCGACGTGAACGTTCGCGTCCGCTATTCGCACGGGCTCATTACATTTCTCGACGATTCTGTTTTTCCAACTGCGAACTACGATCTCCTCTTGAAGAAAGGCTCGTCCCTCAATGCGGCCACGGCGGAGCACAATTTCGATGCGTCTGTCAGGGCCTCGGAATCGGAGTCGCGCGATATCCTCGCCCGTTTTGACCGGGGGATCGAGAAGAAACTCAAGGGTCAGTCGGCAGAGCAGATTCGAAGCCGAGTGCTCGGCAGCTTGATCAAGGACGGACGCGTCGAACTTCCATTCGCTTCAGCGGGAAATCTGTCAAATCCCACGGTGAAACTGCTCGCTGAGATTCCGTCCCTGACCGAGATTCTGACCGGCAGCCTGAAGGATGTCATCCAGAATAAGCTTGATCAGAAGATACCGGGCGCGGCCAAAGAGATCCTGAACAAGCTTCCCTTCTGAGCGAAGCCTCCAATCTCGGAGGCCGCTGCTAGTCTTCAGAACGCGGGCGCGCCGGTTCGGGAATGAGAGCGGAGAGACGCGGAAAGAGACGTCTGACGATGTCCATAACGCGGATGTGAATCCGCTCCCGGTTGTATTCTACCTGTAGATCGGCAAACTGCGAAACGGCGTATTTCAAGCGCTCGATGGAGTTTCCGAAATAATAGCGGCTGATTGGATCGATCCCGCGCACGAGCGCGGGGATCAGATGAACGCGCGTGGGTTTCATACGTTTTACATATCGTGTGATGGCCGTGATTGTGTCTGTGCTTTCCGGAACGTCAATGTTCTTATACCAGTTCGGAACCTGCGAAGGCACGGCTTCGTCCGAATCCGTGCGGAAATGAACCACGAGAGGGATGTGTCCGCTCTTGATGTAGTTCTTCAGGAAGTGAATTACACCCGGGTGAAACTTGGACACGAGCACAATGTTCTTGTAGTCCACCTTCATGTTCTGAAAGGCCGGATACCACAATCCAAGTTCCAGCGGAACGACGTTCAACTTTTCAAGCCAGAGGCTGTAGATCTCCTCTGACACAACAAAGATGCAGAGATAGACCACAAGCAGGAGCACAACGAACCAGGCCCCGTCAAAGAACTTGCTGTAAACAATGTTGAAGAGCATGAGGAACATCACGAGCAGGCCGATGACGGTCATTCCGTTGATCTTTCGCGCTCGAATCTGGCGCAGCAGATAAGAGAAGATGCCAATGTTCATGGTCAGGATCACGGCGAGGCCGTACATGCTTTCAATCGCATGGCTCGACGGGAAGAAGTACAGAATCACGAATGTGAGCACACCCAGGATCACCGTTGCGCGCGGATTGTAGACGCCTTCGTGTCCGCCGAGCACTCCGATTTTCACCGTGCGTTTCCAGGCCATGTCGCCGATGCCGCGGGGGAAGAAGTTGCTGCGTGATGCGCGAAGCATTTCGAGCGGGAAGTCCGTCTGCGCGGTCTGCGCTGCAAGGAGCAGCATGATCGCCGTTAGAACGCCGAATAACGTCGCAATTTTCGGCCCGAAAAGAAAGTCAGTCAATAGAATCGGCACGGGCGGGCTGTCCGGGTCAAAGTGAACGCCCAGCCCCAGAAAGTTGATGATCTGCATGGAGTAGGTGACCAGCACAATCGCGTAGAGAACCCACATGGACATGCGGATCGCCCGGTCTTTGTGGTGCGGTATGTTCACAGAAGAGTACCCGACTTCCACGCCTGTGATCAGAGTGGCGCCGTTTGCAACTGCGTGGAAGATCACGGTGAGCATCTGATCCACCGTGTGGCCTTCCATTCCTGTGATGACCGGCTGCTTCCATCCGTTCGCAAGGATCATGGACACGCCGTAGGCGTTGATGATGATGTTGACCACGTAGAAGGCAATGACCGGCCCGATCATGTATTTCGAAAGGGCTCCGAGTCCGAACCTCTGGATGAAGGAGAGGCCGATGATGAATGCGATGACGCTGCGAAACTGATACTCGGGCGGAATGACGTAGTGCAGGGCTTCGACACCGGAGATCAGAGAGATCGCCTGCGTCGCAGGAAAATCCGCGAGCAGACTTCCTGTGCCCATCTTGCCGAGAAAGTGCACGAAGCGCTTCAGACGGGGATGATGCTTGATGGACTGTGACGTGATGAATGCGGAGACGAATGCTCCGCCGCCGAGCACCTTGTGTGTGTGGTGCCGCGACATGTTGTTGTAAACGAGAATGGCAATGAAGTAAACACCGAGCACGGTGCCGGCCGCAATCGCCGTGG
>CAZUJO010000262.1:0-1082 GCA_964619995.1 uncultured Leptospiraceae bacterium | reverse complement strand
ATAGCACCCACCGCATAGCTGGTCACAATGAGGCCGATGGTAACGTGGATCAGCGCATCCGCACCGTAAGCCAGGGAGCTTCCCGGGTCTGTCAGGATGGTTGCGAAGATGATTCGAATGTCCTGGAGGAGCGTGGGCGGCTGCCCATGCCCGTCATGACTGTCATTTTCCATAGACACTGCTACAAGGCGGCGGCCGGGGCGGGGCGGCAAGTGAAATAGAAACATTTGCAGCGTGTTTTCCTTGACCATGCCCATCGTGTGGACGGCATGGAAATATGCTCTCGGAAGAACAATTCAGCGAACTGGCGTTTCTTGCGCGCCTTGATCCGGAGGATTCCGGGCTCAAGGATCTGCGAAAGGACTTCAATAAGATTCTCGATGCCGTGCAGCGCATTGAGTCTCTCGACCTGCATGGCGCAGGCGGAAGCGATGTTCCGGGACCGGCCGTTACGAGACCGGATGAACCGAAGAGCGAACTCTCTCCGCGCGAAATCGCAAAGTTTGCGCCGGAATGGGAAGCAGGGCATTTTGTTGTGCCCGGCGTGATTCAATCGGAGTAAATGATGGATCTCAGAAAGACCGCGGTTTCGCACAGCGCATCGCTCGCCTCGGGCGAATACTCGTCCGCAGAGCTTGCGAAAGCATGCCTTGCAGAAGCGAAGGAACGAAGCAGCCTGAATATTTTTCTCTCCCTGGATGAGGACCGAATTCTTGCGCAGGCGCGTGAATCGGACGCACGGAGAAAGAAAGGAGAACTGCGCGGCCCGCTTGATGGAATTCCCGTCGCAGTGAAGGACAATATCTGCGCGAAGGGCGAAAAGACCACATGCGCGTCAAAAATGCTCGAAAACTTCGAAGCGCCCTATGACGCGCACGTCATTGAGCGTCTCCGCGAAAACGGCGCCGTCCTTTTCGGCCGCACGAACATGGATGAATTCGCTATGGGTTCATCCACGGAGAACTCCGCATTCATGATTACGAAAAACCCCTGGGACGAGTCGCGCGTGCCCGGCGGTTCATCCGGGGGCTCGGCAGCTGTGGTGGGCGCCGGCATCGTGCCTCTGGCCCTCGGCTCAGACA
>CAZUJO010000261.1:0-5721 GCA_964619995.1 uncultured Leptospiraceae bacterium | reverse complement strand
AGAATTTCGTGCTCTGTGGGCTCGGGACGACCGGCGTTGTGAATCACTGTAAAATTTGCGGGCTGATCGATGAGGAGCAGGATGAAGAAGAGAATGTAGGGAAAACCGCGAAAACCAGTCATAACAGCCTCAGAATCGGAAGTAGATGAACTGCACTGTGCTGCGATCCATCCGCACAAGCATGTAGAAAAGACAGATCGCAATTACGGGGATCAGCAGGTTTCTGTATTTCAACAGAGGTTCAGCGATCCGTTCTCTCTGGAACTGAATCACATGAACAATGATCGAAAGGGCTACAAGACCCGAGAAGCGAGTCCAGTTAGGCGGCAACTGACTGCCGCCGTGTCCGAGCAGCGACTGAATCATCTGATACGCGCTCCCGAAATCATGCCCGCGGAAGAACAGGGCCGATGAACTCCACAGAGTGAACATAACCACCCAGATCAATGCCTTCACCGGCAGCCGCACATTCCAGTTTCCAACGCCGAGCAATCGCTCAATCGTCATGAGCGCGCCAATGTAGACGCCCCAGAAGAAAAACATATGACTGTGGCCGTGCCACAGACCGGCAAGAATCATGGTGATCAGAACATTCAAATGACTGCGAAGAGGCGAAGTGCGGGAACCGCCGAGCGGGAAATAGATATAATCGCGCAGCCACATGGACAGCGTGATGTGCCACTTGCGCCAGAGGTCGGCGAAGGTGTAGGTAAAGTAAGGAGCCCTGAAGTTCTCCGGAATTTCATATCCGAGCATCTTCGCAAGACCGCGCGCAATGTCAGTGTATCCCGAGAAATCAGCGTAAATCTGCAGCGCAAAGCCGTAGAGCGATACAGCGATGATCGTGCTCGAATACTTCTCCGGCGAGGCGTAGACTGGATCGATGATCGAACTGATTCCGTCGGCTATGATGACCTTCTTCAACAGGCCGATCAGAATGAGGTAGACGCCCGCGCTCGACTGCCGGTCGTCAAACCTCTCCTGGCCGATCTGTGGAAAATAGTCCCGGTGACGGAGGATCGGTCCGGCGATCAGGTGCGGGAAAAAGAAGCTGTACTGGAGAAAATTCTGAAATCCAATCTCTTCGTCGATGTCTCCTCTCCAGGCGTCGACGAGGATCGCGATTAATTGAAACGTATAGAAACTGATCGCGAGCGGGAAACCAAAATGAAGCGCATCGCCGGCGTGCGATAGGGAGGCAAGGCCCGTCAGACCGCCAAGCCACTGCAATGTGGTTGCAACATACTTAAAGAAGACGAGATTCGCGACATTTAAGCCAAGCCCCAGATAGAACCAGGGACGACTGCGATTCGCGCGCACGCGCAGATAGCAGTAATAGCTGATCAGAACGACGGCGGAGAAATGAAACAGATAGAGGAAATCCCACCACGCATAGAATGCCATTGAGGAGAAAATGAGCCAGCGGCGCCGCCAGTCACCGGACAGCTGCCAGTAGACTCCATAGAAAACCGCGAAGAAGACCAGAAAATCGAAAGAATTAAAGAGCATCGCGTCCACCGCTTGTGCCGGAATCGCAGCAGACAGTCAAGTGCAAACCGGCAGCCGCGGTGGACTCCGCTGGCTTCGCGTAAGAATGTCCGGACGCCTTCCACGGTTCGAGTTGCGGCGGCTTTCGCGTCCAGAAGCGCATCACACGGCTGGTTTTCGTAACCGGCTCAAAAGGCGAATAGCGAAGACGAAATGCAGCGTGCGAAAGCGCGCTGATGTCTTCGTCCGAAAGATCTGTGAAAAGCAGATTGCCATCTGCATCTTCAAGAAATCCGCTCTGGTTGATGCGCACGGCAGTCCCGGCCAGGGTGCCATACCCCAGGTTCAGATAGCGCTTCCTTCGCTCCGGCGAGATTTCAATATCTCTTCCGGTGAATGCGTCCCTCGTTGTTTCCGCCTCAGTTTGAATCGAAACAGAACTGACCACTGCGCCGCTCGCCGAAAGCGAAAAGGCCCTGACAGAAGCGAATGAGGGAAGGGTCGGATGAAAATACTCGCCGCGTATCTGCAGGCACACGATGACCGGCACCATGATCGCAGAGGCAGTGACGGCCGTGCGCGCAACCATCCCGACTGGCAGATCTTCATGCCGGATCAGAAGGCCAAGAAGCAGAAAAAGCGCAAACGCTGCTTCGGCAAGATATCGCCCGCGATAGCTCTCGCCGCCGTTGTGGAAATAAAGACCGAATTCTGCGATCGTGCCAAGCAGGATGAGCAGAAACAACATCTCGGGTCCTGCCATCTGCAGCTTGCGAACGTTACGAAATGCGAGCGCAACGAGAATCAGCACAAGCGGAAGGGCTCCGGGAGAAAGTTCCTGATTACAGCGCGCGAAAAGATCTCCGAGATTCAGCAGCGTTTTCGCAAACGAGTGACCCATCGTGCCGTAGGTTGGAAAGCAGCCGTGGCCCGGACCAAACCCGAGGGACTGGCAACCGTCTACCAGGTACAGCCGCACGTAGTCCGTCATTGGGATGACAGACGCAGAGCCGAGAAGCGACGCGTAACCGCGCAATGCTCCATAGGATGCAGCGCAGGAGGCAATCAAAAGGCTCAAGCGCAGAACAACGCCGCTCCGGTCACCCGCCAGAAACTTCAGAATTTCATAAATAACAAGAGCCGCAACCACCGGGACCATCGACTGCGGGCGCACAAAGAAGCCGCAGACCACGAGGACAATCAGGCCGACCGCCGCGAAACTTTTTCCGGCCGAAAGCCGCGCATGCGAAAGAACGACCGCCTGCGACAGAGCCAGGGCCAGTGTATGCGACATGAATGTGTTCGAAAGGAACAGAAGGATCGGAGAAGCGGCGAACAGCGCAAACGCTACAATGCGAGAAGAGGCGGATTTCTCTTCGGGCAGATAGTGGCGGCAAAGAGTGTAAAACAAGCCGAGATTGACGATCGTCAGAAGGAAGGGAGCCAGCGGCTTTACATGAAGCAAAGCGAATGCGGCAAGAATCGCAGACCAGCCGTGCATGTGCGCGCTGTAGTACTCCGGTCCGCTTTGAATCAGAAAGGGGACGAACGCGGCATTTTGCAGATGATCGAGCATCATTCCCGCCGGCACGGTAAATTTTGCGCGAAGCGCGCCCGATTCGAAGATCAATGACTGGATGTGATAGGCGACCTCATCTTCGAGACGCGGACGCGCAAGGCCAGCGAGGAAAATCTTCAGCACGAGCCCGGCGCAAACAATTCCGGCAAGGAAGCGAAGCGCAGATTTTTCAACGTTAGCCGCCGCAGGCTGGGTCTGCTGTCCGGCCATGGAAAGGACGCTGCCTACGAAAAACACCGCGGCATATGGCTGGGTGACGCCGTCCCGAACGGCCGCGCGCGCAATATCGATCCAGTCCGACGAGCCGCTCCCCGCCAGATAGAACGGATAGTTCAACAATATGGAAGCAACGACAAACCCGCCCGCGGCAAGGTTGAAACGGAATTGAAAAATGCCCAGGCTGCGGGCCCAGCGAATCCAGAGAGGGAGAAAGAGCGGAGCCAGGAGAATCCATCGCGCGAAAAGATCGCTGGATACAAGCTGGTCGTCGTAGAAGCGGCTCTGCTTCAAGACGAAGTTATTCGCCATGAGATTCATGGCGCAAACGGCTAGCAACGCGCCATGATAGAGCGCAAAGATTCCCCGGCCCAATTGTTTCACAAGCGCCCCCCGCAGGCTACTGCTCAATCACAAGTCTGTAAGGATCATGCTGGATGGCAAGCTCGAGGTACTGTCTTTCTTCGTCTTTGCGGCCCGCCTCTCCGCTGATCGCAGACAGCCGCCAGGCGCAGAAAGCAGAGTATGGATGCAGTTTCAGACAGTGTGAAAAACGCGTGCGGGCAAGTTCGAGTCCTTCCGAATACCGCTGTTTCCTGTACATCTGGTAGTAAAACTCTCCGGCGAGCTGGTCCACCCGATGATCCGCGTTTCCCGGCAGAAACAGGCTGTCCCGAAACTGAAAAGAGCGAAGCTCAGAATCGCTGAACCGGCTGATCTCCAGAAAGGTAACGTTGCCAAATCGATCCGAAAGAATCTGGCCGCGAAAAAGGGCCGCTTCGGCAATGTAAAGACTGCGATTCCATCCGGCCCAGAAGAGGACAGCAAACACGAGCAGGCCCGCGCCAAATGCGCCCACAAGAATCCGATCCTTTTCGAAAACAAGAGCGCGGCGAGAGCCCGCGGATTGCAGCGCGATTCCAAGTATCAAAACAGCCGGGTAGTACGTCATGGGATCGCTTAACGTGTAGTCGAAGAGTCCCTGGACAAAAAGCGCGGCGAGAGCGGCGAACGCGAAGAGCCGCGGAGAGCGAAAACCGACAGCATCAGCAGAGAACAAAGCCTTCCACATCGCGGCCGCAATGCTGACACATAAGAATATGGAAAACAACACACCCAGCAAACCAAAGTCCTGCAGGAGCTGAACGAGAACGTTGTGAGCGTGAAGAATTGGCCCGAATTCACGCATGAATGGTTTCAAAAGCGCAATGAGTTCAGAGTCCGCTGGCTGCAACACGGCGTTGATAATAAATGTGTCCGCCCCAAAACCCAGGAGCGGAGAGTAGTGCATAACGTTACCCACGTGCAAACGCCATATCACGAAACGAATCTTCATCGATTCGGGATTGGCGAGAGTCAGCATGTATTGACGCACGGTCGGCTCGAACGTGTAAAGCAGCAGGAGAACAAAGGCAAGGACGAACACAGAAACAGCCGCGAAAAAAATCATCCGCGAAGGAATCCTGCGCACCTGGGTTCCAACAATGAGAAGTGAGACAATTACTCCGACCATCGAACCACGCGAAGTAATGATGACGAGAATGCCCGCTTCCATCGCAATCGAGAGCCAGGCCCACCAGCGCGCCCAGCGCTGCTCGTCGTTGACGGCAACGTAGAGAGAGACCGGCAGGAAGAGCGCAACGAAAGCGCCGAGGCCGTTCACGTGATATCCGGCGATCTTCTCAATCTTGGCAGGAAGGGGTTGACCGCTTGTATACGTTGTGATCAGGAGAAAAACGGCAAACATCGCCATCACACCGCCGACGGCGAACACACAGTTGCGAAAGAACAGGGGAACATCGGCCGGCTTCAAGAGGTGACGCCCGATGAGGTACAGCGGGAGAGCCAGGCCCAGGTGAATGTAACCAAACATCCCGCTCCCCAGATCCCAGGAAAAAATCGTAGAAAGCAATCCGCAGAGAAACAGCGCCGACATCAGTCCGTCTCGAAAGTCGAAACGAATGGTTTCGGAATCCTGAAGCGCGTAAAGCAGACCACTGACTGCGTATGCAGCAAGCACAGCGCTTCGCAGAGTGAATCCGAGGAAATACCAGGAAAGGAGCACATTGGACGAAAGCAAGATCGTCAGAACCAGCAGAAGACCTCGGGAAGCGTTTCGCCTCCAGGCGAAGAGGTAAAGAGCGATGGAAGCGAGATAAAACGTTTTGAGGTAGAGCTTAAGACGGGGGATCGGTGTATCACTGAGGTACGCAATGCCGTTCAAGAAAGAGTGCGTGATCATGATGATCGACGCCCAGAAGAACACATGATCGGACAGACTGCGGCGGGACTTGCGATTGTAGAACCAGAACGGCAGGACGATGAAGAGAAGAAAAGCAGCCCCCTCTTTGAGCAATGAAGGATCAAGCGAACCAAACGCCAGGGCAAGCAACGTGCTTAAGACAAATAGGATACCGAGAGAAGGATACAGTATCAGG
>CAZUJO010000260.1:4844-5748 GCA_964619995.1 uncultured Leptospiraceae bacterium | reverse complement strand
TCGAGGGCGTCGGGCTGCTCGGCCCGCTCGACCTCCTTCACCCACGCGGCGAGGGAGCCATCGGCGATCCCGAGCGACTTCGCGACCTCCGCACGAGAACGGTCCGAGCTGCTATACAGCGCGACCGCCTCACGACGGAACTGGCATTTTCGAAAAAGGAAATCGACGACATTCTCGCGAACGTTCGCCAGGGCATTCTCACGATCGCTCCGGATGGGACCATCAACTCTGAATACTCAAGAAAGACCGCCGAGATACTGGCCCGCGATGACATTGGCGGCAAGAAGTTTGCCGACCTGTTCGTGGAAGCGGGACTGCACGCGAAAGTAGAGAACTTCCTGGGCGAACTTTTCAAGAACCTTTTTATGGCCGAGCGCATGTTCTCGCGCATCAACCCGCTTGCAGAATTCCGGCTGCCGGTCACGACGCCGCAGGGACCTTCCGAGAAAATCCTGAACTTCTCGTTCTTCAGGATCTTCGGAACCGACCGCGACGGAAAGCCGACCAAACAGATTCAGAAGATCATGGTCGTGATCGATGACCGCACCAGCGAATACGAACTGGCGCGTGAACTCGAGCGCAAAGCGCAGGAACAGGCGAAGAAAGTTGAAAAACTTTACCAGATACTGAGGCTTGACACGCGCGTATTCACGAACTTCATCCGGGAAGCCGTCGATGCGCTCGATGGAATGCGCACGAGCCTGTCGCATCTGGGCTCGGACGCAGCACAGAACAAGCAGATCATTCAGGAATGCTTTCGTTCCGCGCACACCATCAAAGGAAACGCGCGCGCCCTCAACCTGGATTCTGTTTCCGAGCAGGCGCACAGCCTCGAGGACACACTCGCCGAAGTCCGCGAACATCCGGAGAAATACACCGAGGAAATCCGGCAGAAAGTGGACCG
>CAZUJO010000260.1:0-4834 GCA_964619995.1 uncultured Leptospiraceae bacterium | reverse complement strand
CCTCCAGGACGAGATCCAGGACGGCAACTCGCTGTTCTCCAAGATCCTTGATATGAAAGACGCGCTCAACACGACGCAGCGCGATCCGCGTCAGGACTTTGAGACGAGCATGCACAGCATTGTTAAGAAGGAATCAGGCTACGCGCAGAAGAGCGTGCGGCTTGAAATCGTAGACAACGTCAAAGGCGACATCGCATCGGATCTGCTTCGCAGCGTGCGCTCCATGGTGATTCAATTGCTGCGAAATGCAATCGACCACGGCATGGAAGATCCGGAAGGACGCAAGTCCGCAGGAAAGCCGGAAGAAGGCCTCATCCGCCTGACGCTGGATGAAGAAGATGATCACCTGTTCATCGTCTGCGAAGACGACGGACGCGGGCTGAATGCCGAGCTCATTCGCATGAAGGCGCTCGAAAAGCGCCTGATTGACGAAGCGCAGGCTAAGGCCATGGATGATTTTGAAACCTATCGCCTGATCTTCCAGTCCGGTTTCTCCACTGCTCCCCGCGTTACTGAGCTGTCCGGCCGCGGCGTGGGCCTCGACGTGATCCGCGGCGACATGAAAGACCTCAAGGGCAAGATTTACCTGTCCACCGAACCGGGCCGCCGCACCCGCTTTGCACTTAAAATACCGCTGATGCGGAAGGGATGAACGAAACATGAGAATACTGATCGTAGACGATTCAGAAATGATGCGCGACGTCGTGCGTCAGGCCATCGAAGATAACGTTCAGGGATTGACCTGGACCTGGTCGATGCATCCAACGGCCAGGAGGCCCTCGACGCAATGGCGGCAGGGCCGGTCGATCTGATCTTTCTGGACTGGAATATGCCTGTCCTCGACGGACTTTCCTTCGTGACGAAAATCAGGGCTTCAGGAAATAGTACGCCAATCGTAATGATTACGTCTGTTACCGACGAAGACCGCATCCTGGAAGCCGGCCGGGCCGGTGTAAACTCGTACATCGAGAAGCCGATCCGCGGGAACGATCTCTGGGAACAGGTGAAGGAGTTTATTAAATGAAGCTCGAGATTGCGCCGTTCGTAAACGCAATGAACCACACCTTCAAAGAAATGGCGGGTGTGGAGCTGGTCAACGGATCAGAGGAACCCTTTGAGGAAAAGCTCATCCAGGCAGACGCTTCTGCAATCATCAGCCTTCGCAGCGACGAGAATGCAAGCATCGTTCTGACGGTTTCGGAAGTGGCGGCGCGCACGCTGACCACCAAGATCAGCCGCCCGAACACAATCATCAATGAACGCCGCATGACAGACACGCTCGGCGAACTGCTCAACATGCTCGTGGGCGACGCGCAGCGCCGGTCCACATCAAAGTTCAGCTTTTCAATCCCCGTTTCCATCTTTGGCAAAAACCATGAAGTCAATCTGATCGCCCAGGCAGGGCGACAGGTAATCTGCCGGCGCGTTGTTTCCCGCATGATGGGCGAAAATGTTGTGCTTTACTTAGCAAATGCGCAGGTTCTGAGCCATCCGGCCTCGGAGCCGCCGCATCCGTGATTCAACGAGCCTGGAAATACCGGAGTCGAGCAAGACGAGAGGCGGCCAAAGCGATGAGTGAAATGCAAGCAAGCGAATCTGCAGAAAACAGGCCGTCCGCGGAGGCTCTGCAGGCGGAGCTCTCCGAGAGAACCGCGCAGCTCGACAATCTGTACGCCCAGATCAAGAAGCTCTCGAGCATTACCCAGGTGATCGCGGGCGGGAATTTCTTCTTCTTCCATCCGCGCGAAGAGCAGGATCCAACGAATCCAATCGGCAACCTGGCGAAGAACTTCAACTCGATGATCCAATCGATCAAAGACGCGCAGCAGAAACTCAAGGACTACGCCGATCACCTCGAAGAAATGGTGGAAGAGCGCACGCGTGAGTTGAAAGAAGCGCGTGACCTTGCTGAAGAGGAGATGAAGAAATCCGAACGCCTCCTCCTGAACATCCTCCCGACCGAAATCGCGGACGAGCTGAAACAGAAAGGAACCGTCGCCCCGGTTCTCTACGACATGGCAACGATCATGTTCACGGACTTCAAGGGATTCACGCGAATCGCAGAAGCCCTTTCGCCCTCCGGCCTTCTGCGCGAACTCGACATTTGCTTCACAGTATTTGATGACATCATTGACCGCTATAAACTGGAAAAGCTCAAGACCATCGGCGATTCGTACATGTGCGCCGGCGGCATCCCTCTGCCGAACTTTACGAACGCAATTGACTGCTGCCTCGCTGCAATCGAGATCCAGCAGAAAATGAACCAGATGAAAGCTGAAAAGCAGGCAATGGGACTCCCCTTCTGGGAACTGCGCCTTGGCATTCACACGGGACCGGTTGTTGCCGGCGTCATTGGAAACAAGAAGTTCGCCTATGATGTATGGGGAGATACCGTCAATACGGCATCGAGAATGGAATCCTCGGGCGAACCGGGAAAAATCAATATCTCCGAATACACGCACAGACTCATTGATCCTTTCTTTGTCACCGAACACCGCGGCAAAATGGCGGCGAAAAACAAAGGCGAGTTGACCATGTATTTCTTAACGGGTCTCAAACCGGAGCTTTCACTGGCCGGGGAAGGGCTTGCTCCCAACGAAAAGTTCTACGAGCTCTACAAAGAAGCCCAGAAATCGCTCCTCGACGCCGGCTAACGTGAGCCGGTAATGCCGGCGGCAGGATCGCATGTATAAAGCTGCACGAACCGCATGGACGATCCTGACCCTTGCCAGCGGTCCCTGCGCCTTCCTGTTTCTTGACACCCGCTTTCGCGGATACTTTGCAAATGATTCAGGCCTTGTGCTCACGCTTTGCGGCGCGGGTATATTTCTGTGGTCCCTGTTCTTTTTGCTGTTTCATCAGCGGTATTTTCCGCTCGAGATGACACCGGCGCTGCGCGCGCTCGGCGCCGCGCTGCTGAATGGAGCCATCGCGGTTGTCGCGCGCAACGGCGATTTCCTTTACGCAGGTTATTCTATCTTCCTGTCCGCCCTGCTCTCTCACTGTGTTTACTTCTGGATGATGTGCGCGCTGTTTTTGATTCCTCGCGCGCGCTCAAAGTTCTATTACTATACGCATCCCGGCTACTTCCT
Source organism: uncultured Leptospiraceae bacterium (assembly GCA_964619995.1). GTDB lineage: Bacteria > Spirochaetota > Leptospiria > Leptospirales > Leptonemataceae > JAEUSB01. Next base: position 1,742 of record CAZUJO010000260.1, on the reverse strand, counting down.
GCTCCCTCTCGCATTTGCGGTGACCGAATCGGTGTTGCTCTACTCGGTTTCGGGGCCGCTCAGATCGTCCCTCGCGCCTGGAAGCGCAGAACCCTGGGCCTTCGCCGCGCTTGCGGCTCTCCTGCTGGATGCAGGAGGCGCTGTGCGCCAGCTGTTCGCGCAGAATATGTTCGTATATGACACAGACGCGGGCGCGGGAGAGCGGGACACATCGCTCGGACAATGGGCTTTGTTGACCATCGCCGGCATTCTGATCGTTACAGCGGTCGATTCATTCATCATGCTCGGCGGCCTCGGTCTCTGGCGCACTGAGACCGTGCGGATCACATACGTTAACCGGCACGGGCAGATCGGTTTTGAGTTCAAAGATGCGGATGGTCAAAATAGGATTTCGGCCGTCACATCCGTGACGGTCCGGCGCGGACCGACTCCGGTCTGGGAGAGCGGTTCCCTCAGCCTTCTTCGCGCGGAAGAGAAGACCTGGCTTCCGTACGGCGCCGTCAACCTTGAGCTATGCCGTCAGGCGGCCTCGATCACCGGGAAAAGCGAACAGGAAACCTGCCGAAAACCCCCGGCTCTCGAGCCCGGCGTGAATTACACCATCACGGCGAAAATGCGGACGGACCGCTATTCTGTTGAACCGCTGGATTTCACGCCGACTGCCGGGCCGAGGGGCGGAGGTGGTTTAGAAAATTGACCTTCGCACAGAACAGCATTTACGATTGACGTGTCGGAGCGATCCTCAACGCTGAATGGCGAGATTCAAGTGCCCGATCCGTCCGCAAAAGAACCAGGCGACGTCGCGAAACTGGAGAGAGACCGAAGCCTGGTCGATCTCATCCCCGATGCGGTATTCATTCATCAGGATGGCATCATTGTGTATGCCAATCGCGGAGCCCGGCAGATTTTTGGGGGCAGCGAGTCTTACAATCTGATAGGTCGTCCCATCCTGTCCCTTGTGCACCCGGACACTCTGCACCAGGTTAAAGAGAGAATCGGGGAGCTGAGCAAATCGAACTCTGTGCCCCGGATCGAAGAAAAACTGATTCGCGCCAACGGAGAGCCTTTTTTCGCGGAAGTGGTCGCCATCTCCACCGTTTACGATGGAAAGCCGGCAGTGCAGGTCCTCGCGACGGATGTTTCGGAACGACGGGCGATCCTGTCGGCGCTTGCGGAGCGTGAACGAGAATTCCGCGCCATGTTTGAGCAGGCCGCCGTCGGCGTTGCGCGCGTGCAGACCAGCACCGGACGCTTCGTCTGGGTGAATGACCGGTTCTGCGAAATGTTCGGCTACACCCGCCCGGAAATGCTCGATCTCGGCTTCCAGGCTATCACGCACCCTTCGACGTTAGCGGCCGACGTTGCGCGCATCGAAGAACTCAGGAACGGAAAATTCCGCGAAATCAGCATCGAGAAGCGGTACATCCGCAAGGATGGACGCGTCATCTGGGGCCGACTGACTACTTCAGCTCTCTGGGAGCCTGGCGAGCCTCCGAACTACCATATGTCCATTGTAGAGGACATCACAGAAAAAAAAGAGGCGCAGGAGCGTCTGCGGCTGAACGAGAACCGTCTGCGCGTTGCTCTTGAGGCCAGCAATATGGCCGTGTTCACGCAGGACCGGGAGCTGAAATACACGTGGATATTTCAGCCGCAGCTGGGACTGGAAGCGCACCAGATCCTGGGGCGCACGGATGCGGACCTGCTGCCGCCTGGATCGGAAGGTGTGCCGGGCCTGAAAC